>DATMMJ010000487.1:0-5615 GCA_035569795.1 Puia sp.
CCCCGACTTCTCCATGAAACTGTGGCAAATGGGTGTTCGGTTATACAAAGGCGTTAGTAAAAGCCGAGTATACCATTTTGGGTCGGGCTCCACCAAACGCGTGAAAAAAAACAGTGGCTATTATACATTTATTTCCAAGTGGGGAATGTCGCCAGGCTCATTCACAAAATACTTCCTCAGGCGTGGAAAACCCTTCGATGGACCCTTGGGTGAACCCGTCCAACCCGGATGGATAAAACTGAAAAATTTTTATAAGCAGCTTTCCGCTCTCCTTGCAAAAAAATCATGACCATGATCCCCCCAGCATTCAGAGCGCATTTATAAGGCGGTAAAAATTAAAGTCAGGTTTTTGCATCGCTGTATTAATAATTTCAGAAAGCGCTTCTCTACTAATATCCTTCATTCTTTTTTTCTGTATCAAAATATAGGCCTGCTCTATCAGGAGCGTTAGTTTTTTTTCCTCGGAGGACCCGTCAGCCAAGGATTCCAAAATCCTTGCATAGAGTTCATCAATGCCTTGGCTAGCCGTAGCTATTGTTTTTACAACAGGTATCTGCCGGGGGTTTCTCACCGGGCGCTCTATCAATAACCGGTGCAGGTTCCGAGCAAATAGATCGGCATCAGGCCTGTCTGATTTATTCACCACAAAAATGTCTGCAATTTCCATAAGCCCCGCCTTCATGGTTTGGATCTCATCGCCACTTTCTGGAACGAGCACTACGATGGTAATATCTGCCAGGCGCGAAATTTCAATTTCACTTTGGCCAACACCTACTGTTTCAACAATAATATAATCAAACGAAGCAGCTTTCATGACCTCAGCAATCCCGATGATGCTGGGACTCAGTCCTCCGAGGCTTCCCCTGGTTGCTAGCGAGCGGATAAACACCTCCTGCCTGTTGTGCCATTTGTTCATCCTGATGCGGTCACCCAGCAATGCCCCCAGGCTAAAGGGTGAGGATGGGTCAACACAAAGTACAGCAACTTTTTTTTTGTTCTTTATAAATAGGCCTATCAGTACATCCACAAGTGTGCTTTTACCTGCGCCGGGCGGGCCTGTCACCCCGATCACCTTTGCGTCACTATTTTGCCTCAACCCTTGCAATAACTCCTCATAACCCTCTACCGCATTCTCGATCAAAGAGACCCCCCTTGCGATTGCCTTGGTATCGCCACGATGTATTCTTTCTGCTAATTGCTGCCACATCAGGTTTACAATATTTTTTTATTTGATCAAAATGCTCCTCGGGCGAGTACCCTGCATCCGTGGTGGTACTGGTTACAATAAACCAATCTCCACGACGATATAAAAATACAAAGCCAAAAAGGAATTCTGTCCTTATTTTATTTATGTTTGATCGATGAAGATTTCTGTGGTTATTATTGCAAAAAATGAAGCTTCCTGCATACAAAAATGTATTGGGAGCGCACTGGAGATAACCCAGGATGTAATAGTGGTAGACACCGGCAGCACGGACGATACTGTAGAAATAAGCCGGAAAAATAATGCGAGGACTTTTCTTACTGAATGGAATGGATATGGAGAGGCCCGCAACATGGGCGCAACAAAAGCGCTATACGACTGGGTTTTTTCACTAGATGCCGATGAAATAATTTCTAAAGAGCTGGCTTCCGAGCTACTAGATCTCAGAGAGCCTGAGCAACATGTCATTTGCAAAATCAAACGCCGTGTGTTTTGGGGAAATAAAAAAATAAATTACGGGTCCTGGCGCGGGGACAGCGTTGTGCGTCTTTATAATAAACAGTTCACTCAGTGGGACTCAAGGGCTGTGCATGAGCAAATTGAAGCGGGCAAAGCTAGCGTCCTATCTCTAAAAAATCCCATAGACCATCATACAGTAAAATCACTCGCAGATTTTACCAATAAACAAATCCACTATGCTCAGCTTTGGGCTCTGGAAGCAAACAAAAAAAATAAGCGCAGCAACTATTTCAAACAATTGTTTTCTCCAGTTTTTGATTTTTTGCAGGGTTACATTTTCAGACTTGGTATTTTAGATGGCCTGGAGGGTTTTTGGATTGCTACGACCAGTGCATTCTACACCTATCTCAAATATGCTATTTTGATGGACTTGCAGAAACGCAAATAATAGGTACGTTCCCTTTGAACTTATTACTGATACCCGGAGCTCGCCTCAGTCAAACCACTGTATGGATAAAAATGGATCCACTCTTTTGAATTTTTGATTTTACAGCGTTTTATAATTTCTGAAATCAAATAGCCTGATGCCCGTTTTCTTCTCGAAGAGCTGCAACAATTTGTTTTTTACAGATAATCTTTTTTGCGAAGGATTTAGTTCCAAGTTCCAGTTTTGTTCCCGGATCCTATTTAGCATCACTGCGGGATGAGAGCCTGTAAACTTTTCAATAGAGTCAAAGTCGCTAAAATCGAACACATCTCCCGAACTGATATATTGTTTCCATTCTTCATCCGTCCGCCAGTACATGGATACATTATTTAATTTTTTTTTCATCTGGAAAGGGTTTTTCACCCATCCATAGTGATAGATATATGCATCAATGGCTTTAACTAAAAGCTTATCGGTGTTTTTTCTAAAGCCTTGCGCGTCCCTATAAGATTTTATTTCCTTATTATTTCTTATGATCCGCACTTCATGGGAATACCATTTCCTGCTGTCGGCTACATAAGCATACATTCCATAAAAATGCAGGTACTTGAACAATAACCCATCAACTCTGCTGGCATCTTTATATTTCTCGGCAGCGTCCAGAATGCTCTGGTGATATTTTTCATGGACCACCTCATCGGCTTGAATATAAAAGGCCCACGTGCTTTGTGGATCTATTAATTGAAATGCTTTATTTGTTTCCGCAGCAAGCACTGCTCCGCCTTTTCTCAAGGACTTATCCCAAACTGAATGGTGTATCCTGATTTTTGCATTATTAATACCTCTGATCAGCGCTTCTGTGTCATCTTCGCTGTCACCAACCAGCACAATCATTTCATCTACTACCGGCAAAATAGAAGTAATGGCTTCTACTACAGGATAGTCATTGATTATTGCATTCCTGATGATCGTGAACCCGGAAATTTGTACATCAGCCAATTGAAAAAATCATATTATTATAAGCTAATGTAATATAATCTGTCAAATCGCAATCGCCATTCGGCAACATTTATCATTTCTATGCTTAAATTGCACGCTCACTAAAAATCAATGACCAATTTCATTCCTATATTCCCTTTGAGCATCGTGGTGTTTCCAGGTGAGCACCTTAACCTGCATATATTTGAGCCCCGCTACAAACAGCTCATCAGTGAATGTCATGCAGAAGCTAAACCTTTTGGTATCCCTCCTATTATTAATAATGAAGTGCAGGAATTTGGCACCCTCGTAACGGTTACGGAGATAGTTACCGTGCATGATAATGGCGAGATGGATATCAAGACGCAAGGCACAAACGTGTTTCGCATTTTGGAGATAATCAAATCAGTTCCGGATAAATTATACAGTGGCGCTATTGTAAATTACCCAGATAATTTGTTGGGCCTAGGCAATCCAGAATTGATGAAAAGAGTAGTCAATGCCATAAGAGAATTACACAAGCTCCTTAAAATAACGAAAGACTTTAGTAAGGCCGATGATGAACTGACTGCTTATGATATCGGGCACCATGCGGGTCTTTCCCTTGATGAGGAATTCGAATTGCTGAAACTGTTTTCTGAAGAGCAAAGACAGGAATACCTGAAACGACATTTGAGCAAGGTTTTGCCCGTAATCGCGCAAATGGAAACACTCAAAGAGCGCGTTAAATTAAACGGCCATTTCAATAACCTATCTTCGTTCCAGTTTGAGGATTAGGCCCCGATTTTTGGTCACGGATCGTAAATAATTATTCTAGCAATGCCAACCACATTGTGTTTTGATTTTGGCAATACGCGCAGGAAATGCGGCGTTTTTTCCGATAAGAAATTTGTACAGGAAATTGTCCTAAAGACCGATGAGGTGCAAGAGATTGAGAAAATTCTTGAAGATTTCAGGCCTGATAAATCGATCCTTTCCTCGGTTATTGACTACAACCCCGCCATAGAAAACCTTTTAAAAAAAACAACAAGATTTCATAAGCTGGACCACCATTCAAAACTGCCGGTTTCCACACCAGTGGGAAAGCCAGACTCCATTGGCGCTGACAGGCTGGCCCTGGTAGTTGCGGCAGTTGATCTTTTCCCGGGCAAAAACAATCTGGTTATTGGTCTGGGTTCTGCTGTCACCTACAATTATGTAAACAAGTACAAGGAGTTCATGGGCGGCGGCATCTCCCCTGGCATGGAAATGCGCTTCCGGTCACTGCATGAGTTTACTCACAAGCTTCCTCTTGTGAAGGCAGATTGGAATTTCCCTCTAGCTGGATATGACACGCGGACCAATATCTTGAGTGGCGTGATCATCGGGATGGCCAAGGAGATTGACGGAACTATTGATGCGTATCTACACAAGTATGATAACTTTAACGTGCTTTTAAGCGGCGGGGATGCATCTTACTTCACCCGCTATATTAAAAACAAGATATTTGCAGACTCCTATTTAATCTACAAAGGTTTGTATGCCATCTCGGAGTTCAATCTGTAGAAAAAATCGAAGTGTTTATTGATGATCACACACGCAAGAAAATATGTATGGTTGATGGCATTTGCATCTCAGGCCTGTCTGGCAATGATCGCTTGTGTCAACAACCCGCAAGACATCCCCAGCTTTGGCAAAAAACAAATAAGCACCGAAGAAGGCAAACACGTGGAGGTCTACTATAGTATGGCTGCCAAATTGAAAGCAAAACTCACTGCACCTTTTATGCTCCGCCATTTGACGGATTCAGCTTTCGTCGAATTCCCAAAATCCCTGCATGTGGATTTTTTTAATGATACGATGGTGATTGAAAGCAAAATGGATGCTTTATATGGCAAATACCGGGAGTTTGAGAACAAGGTTTTTTTGCGCGACGGCGTCGTGGTAATAAATGTATTAAAAGGAGATACCTTGCACACTGATGAACTGTGGTGGGACCAGAGGACGCATAAATTCTACACTGATAAAAAAGTGCGGATCAATACAAAGGACAAAATTATTTTTGGAACAGGTTTAGAAGCATCAGAGAATTTTAGCTGGTATGTGATTGAGCATATAACCGGCACCATAATCACTCCTGAAAACGGGTTGCCGAAATAGTTTCGTAGTCAGCCCCAGCTAGCAAGCCCCAAAAAAAAGAACTTACTTCCGACGGTTGCCATCTTTCCAATGCCATAAATGAATACAGGCGTAGGTCCTATAAGGGCTCCATTTTTTTGAGATGCGAAGCATCTCTTCCTTTAGTTTCTTTTTATCTGTTTTATCAAGCCTATATAGTTTTACCATCGCGTTTTGTATCCCCAGATCGTCCGCAGCGAAAACATCTTCCCTGGCGAGGGTAAACATCAGCATCATTTCGGAGGTCCAACGGCCAACGCCTTTAATTTGGGTTAGGTATTGGGTCACTTCCTCATCAGTTAATTTACTCAAGGTTTTGTGGTCAATCCCTTTTTCAATTGCAAACCGTGCCACATTATGCACATAATTTGTTTTGGCGTTCGATAAGCC
>DATMMJ010000488.1:0-5864 GCA_035569795.1 Puia sp.
TTGTATCCCCGGATTTTGTATGGGCGTGCGACTGAACTGATTAATGATGGTTTGTTGCTTGCCGCGAACGATATGCTTGACAAGGCTTTGAAGGATGAGAACAACGGTTCTGTTTTGCCTTACATCAATTTTTGGAAGGCGGAAGTTTCTTTCCGGCTGAATAAAATGGATGACGCCATTCACTATTATTTTGAATATCTCAAGAGTGGGAATATAAGCGGTGAAGCAAATCCGACGAACGCAAAATATAATCTTGGGTATTGTTTTTTAAAGAAAGAGAATTACCGCCAGGCACAAGGATTTTTTGCACAGATTGAAAAAGCGCCGCAAATCAATTCAAATCTTATTGAGCAGGATATTTACTTGCGCGATGCAGATTGCTATTATATGAATCGCGATTTTAAAAAATCACTTGCGATGTATAATAAAGTGATTGATTTTTCCTGGCCAGCAAGTGACTACGCTACCTTTCAGAAGGCGATGATCGCGGGCGTGAACAATGGCAATGAAAAAATAAATCTGCTTAATTCTGTCACGCGTAAGTACCCCGCATCCAACCTGATCCCTGATGCGAGTATGGAAATCGCAATCACCTATCTTGCCAACGAGCAATTCCGCGAGGCGCTTCCATACCTTAAAAATATTATCAGCGCCCCAGGTGCCGATGCATTGAAACCAAGAGCCTACCTGAAGGCCGGCATCACGTATTATAATCTGAACAACAGCAATGAAGCATTGAATCAATATAATACGTTGATCAAACAATATCCCAATTCACCCGAAGCACAGGACGCGCTTGAATACGCAAAATCAATTTATGTTGAACAAGGCAGAAGCGGCGAATACGTGAATTTTGCAAAAACATTGGGCGTTGATATCACTGCGAGCCAGGAGGACCAGCTTGCATATCAGGAAGCGGAAGTACAGTTCAATGATGGCAATTTCGCAGACGCAGTGAAAAAATTTGAACAATACCTGGACAAATTCCCGGAAGGCAAATATTCGCTGGAAGCAAATTATTACAAGAGTGAAATTTACTTCAGCCAAAAGGACTGGGCAAAAGCTGCACCCGGGTACGAAATGGTAGCCGATAAAGCACCAAATAAATTCGCAGAAAAATCATTGCTGCAGGCTGCGCACCTCAATTTTTTTGAACTGAAGGATTTTCCAAAAGCAGAGAAATATTTTATTAGGCTCAAAGATTTTGCCAGCACACAGGAAAATAAACTGGAAGCGATGCGTGGTTTACTGCGCTGCCAATATCAATTGCAGAAATGGAGCGATGCTGCTGACAATGCAAAAGATTTATTAAATCAAAAAAGCCTGAGCACCGATGATAAAGTCCTTGCCAATATGGCGATTGCAAAATCCTATCAATCAAATAACCAATGTGAGACTGCTTTGCAATACTTCCGGACGTCGGCTTCGCTGAGTAAGGCAGCCTACGGTGCGGAAGCACGCTATGAAATTGCCAATTGCCTTTATCAGCAAAATCAATTGAAAGATGCCGAAAAAGCAGCTTTTGAAGTGATCAACAAGGCCGGATCTTATGAATTGTGGGTAACAAAAGCTTATTTGATCTTAGGTGATGTCTACCTAAAAGAGAAAGATTATTTCAATGCCAAAGCAACGTACAAAAGCATTATTGATAATGCGAAAATTGAAGAATTGCGGCAGCAGGCTCAGCAGAAGTTAAATCAGGTGGTTGAAGAGGAAGCCAAGAGCGGAAATAGCGGAACAGATAATCAATAAAATAAGAATTGCCAACATGATGTTCAGAATACCACATAAAAAAATCTTCTACCTGATTGGTATGCTTGTATTGCTGTTGCAGTTGGATGTCAATGGCCAGGATACAACCAAACGAAGATCTATTGACATCACTTCCCAGTTCAAGCCCGTACTTAGAGAAGCAGCAAAAATAAATTTTCATGCAACGCCTTCCGCTCCGGATACAACAAAGGCGAAACTTGTTTATGATATCCCCTCCCAGTTTTTATTAATGCCTTATCAGCCCGGTGAATTGAAGCCTGTCGCGTTGCAGCCCGATTCCGTGCTGAAATGGCGTAACGATAATTTTATCAAAGTCGGCGCTGGGAGTGTTCATCTTCCATATATTAAAACGGGGTTCAGTTTTGGAGATGGCAAAAAGACGTTCTTCAATATATTTGCCGATGAATTCATCTCAAAAGGCAAATTAACCTACCAACAAAACAGCTATACTAATATTACATTAGCTGGTACTGTAAAAACGCAGAACAATCTGGAATGGAATGGAGCGTTGGGTTACAAAAGCGATGGCTACTATTTATACGGCTATCAGCCTGATACTTTAAAATTCAGCAAGTCCCAGCTACAGCAAAATTTTCAAACATTCAGTGGAAGATTATCCATGCGCAATACCATGGCAACCGAGTTTGGGCTAACCTATAATCCCAATGTCAGCGTTTCTGTATTCAACGACAATCATTCTCCTCAGGCTTCGGAAGCAAATACGATTCTGAATTTGCCCTTGCAAAAAGCAATCGGCAAAACATTTGCCTTCGATCTTGGATTCACTGCAAATCTCACCAACTATAGGCTTAGCTCGCCCTCCATCAACAATAATATATTTTATCTTTCTCCTGCATTGCTATTCAAGACACCTAACGTGAACGTACATGCGGAGCTCACTCCATCGTGGGACAATAGCATGTTTCATTTATTGCCAAATTTTACCGCTGATATCAATCCCTTCGATGACAAGCGATTCACTTTCCAGTTGGGCTGGATCAGTTATTATGAGAAAGGTTCTTATCAGCGATTTGCTTCCATCAACCCCTGGCTTACCCAACCGGATAGTCTGCTGAACACAAGAATCCAGGAACGCTTTGCCGGATTCAAAGGCTCTATCGGCGACCACTTTACGTACGCGGCAAAACTGGGCTACAATCAATATTGGAATATGCCTTTGTTCGTGAACGAAAATGCTGGTGGTGGCAAAGAATTTTTAATTAGGTATGAGCCTTCCATGCAGGCATTACAGTTACATGGGGAAATTGCATACACGACAGGGGAACAGTTCAGCATTTCTGCCGGGCTTGATCTCAACCAATATAAATTGCAAAAGGAAGCCCGTGCATGGGGCTTGCTGCCACTTGAATTTAATTCCACCCTAAGATGGCAGATACTAAAGGACCTTTGGCTTAAAAGTGACCTCTGGGCCTGGGATGGGGCGCAGTATCTTGGCTCAAACGGGCAGCCTTACAAAAGCAACCCTGCTTTTGACCTGAATGCAGGCGTTGAATTTCGTGTAACCAAACAGTTGAATTTGTGGCTTCAGATGAATAATATTTTTAATGATAAATATGAGCGGTGGAATCAATATCAGAGTTATGGTTTCAATTTTCTCTTGGGTATTGTGTTCTCATTTTCTGACAAGTAGAAATATGTTTAGACTCGGGAGGGAGGAAATGTCTTTTTCATAAATCAGGTAAATCCATCCTATAAACGGTTTTCCCCTTTAGGATCTCGCTGAAGTGAGGTATGCACACGTATCTACTTACTCGTGCGATCTTACGGAGCAGCCCCGTTAACTAAATTGAAAGCTGCAGAAATCGTAAAAGAGCGTAGGACAAAATACTTTTGCAATTAGTAAAGCCACGAACATTTAACACTTAAATAAAAAAAAGAACGCATAAGCTTTAAATTCTACTCAAAATTTCATTCTTTCGTAATTGCAAAATGTGAGGCTATGTTCAACGTATTAAACAATTATTTATTCCAGCACAAAAGTATCAGCGTTCCCGGGCTTGGCACCATTTATCTTGAAATGCTGCCTGCACAAAACAACCCAGCAGGCAACAATATCCTGCCTCCCGCATATTATTTTCGGTTCGATAAATATTTTGATGCTCCCGACAAAGATTTCTTTTTACATCTTGCTGCTGAAAAAAATATACCGGATTATGAAGCAATAAAATGGTATAATGAATTCTCCTATGAACTACGCAACAAAATCCGCCACGAAGAAAAAGCGGAGTGGGAAGGAGTTGGAATATTAAAAAAAGATGAGGAAGGAAATATTGTTTTTGAATCCACTGCGGGAACTCCCGACTTTCTGCAGCCATTACCAGCAGGTTTTGCGGGTGACAATAACGGCGCGTTAAGTTCATCTACCACGGGTAGTGAAATCAACGATTCCCAAGGACAACCGCCGTATCCAGAAGAAATGGCTTCAGAAAAAAACAAATGGTGGATATATGCTTTGGCAGGTGCTGCAATAGCTATCATCATTTTGCTTTTCCATTTCTCATCCAATGGCTGGCAGACCCAATCTACAGGCAACCAGCAAACTTTGCAAATTGCTAAATAATCCTCCGGTCTATCCATAACCCGATTTTCTTTCCTTTCTTTGCACTTTTGAAAAATGGAAGGAAAATTCGTCACATACACTGCGTGCCCTTGCTGCGGTTCCTTGGTTTTGCATAAGGCTTTGGTTGCTAAAGATAATCTTGTTTCAGAAAAAGAATTTGAAATATGGCAGTGTGCAGATTGCACTTTACGTTTTACGCAAAATGTTCCTGACGAAAATACCATTTCCGAGTTTTATCAATCCGCAGATTATATTTCTCACAGCGGCACAAACAAAGGAGCCATTAATCGTTTATATCATTTCGTACGCAAACTAACCTTGGCAGATAAGCGTCGTTTGATATTATCAGTAACGCAAATAGACAATGGGAGCTTGTTAGATATAGGCGCAGGTACGGGTGCGTTCGTAAGCCACATGCAATCAAATGGCTGGCAGGCAACTGGCCTGGAGCCCGATGAAGCAGCGCGTCAGAATGCCTTAGCAGTAAACAAAGTAAATTTATTAACGCCTGATGCTTTATTTGCTTTTCCCGCAGATTCATTTGAAGTGATCACCCTGTGGCATGTGCTCGAGCATATACATAACCTGCACGATTACGTGGAGCAGCTAAAAAAAATATTGAAACCCGGCGGAAATATTTTTATAGCGGTACCAAACTATACAAGTTATGATGGAGGATTTTATAAAGGGTTCTGGGCTGCGTATGATGTGCCCCGCCATTTGTACCATTTTTCACCTGAAGCAATGTTCCAGTTATTGGGGATGCACAATCTTCAATTGCTTGCAACCAGGGTGATGTGGTATGATAGCTTTTATATCAGCTTGCTAAGCGAAAAATATAAAAAGAAAAGCAACAGTTTAATAAGAGGCATTTTCGTAGCGCTTATTTCAAACCTGCAAGCATTTGTGGATAAAGAGCGATGCAGCTCACTAATTTATATCGTCGGGAAATAATCGTCAGAAGGGGAATTTGACCTCATAAATATTTGGCCAGAGTTTACCTGTAACATAAATTTTTTTTGTTGCTGAATCATACGCGATCCCGTTCATTTCTAGTGCTTCCGGATATTTATTTTTAGCTTCATTATCAAGAGTTGTGAAATCCAGTTTGCCAACAACTTTGCCGCTTGCCGTATCTATTTTTAATATAAAATTGCTCTGGTATTTGTTTGCGTAGATATATCCATTAATCAATTCCAGTTCATTGATGTTTCCCACAGGGCCATTGTTGTCTGTAACACCAAGCACTCTTATCAGTCTGAAATTATCCGGGTCAAGATAGTTGATATTACTGGTGCCATCACTCATTATTAGATACCTGCCGTCGGTAGTCATTCCCCAACCCTGTTCGCTTGGGAAAGTAAACTCTCCGATCTTCTTAAAAGTTACTGCATTGTATATGAACCCTATTTTAGTTTTCCAAGTGAGCTGGTACACTTTACTATTCAAAAAGACAATTCCTTCGCCAAAGTATTTGTGTTTATCTATTTCTGCTTTTGTTTGAATCTTT
>DATMMJ010000489.1:0-9314 GCA_035569795.1 Puia sp.
TTGGCTTTGGAAAGTTGGTGTGAATTATTCATATAACGAGTGCAAGGTGGTTTCGATAAATGGAAATTTAACTACCCTTAATATAAATGCCGCTTCCGGTACTAATTTTAAAGGGCAAGCAACTGCAGCAAATGGAAGTTCTTATGCTGTAGTTAATCAACTCTATCCTGTTATTGAGGGCAACGATTGGTAAAGAGACCCTGCTGGGCATGTTATCGTAAACGCAATTACTGGGCTTCCTTCTATTGGTTCAAATCTTGTTAACTTAGGGAATGCTACACCAAAAGATATCGTTGGTATTACAACCAGTGTTAGCTGGAAGAATTTCAGTTTGACAGCGACAGCCGATTATCGCGGAGGCTACAAAACCTATAATTCCATTGGCCAATTTATGGCATTTACGGGAGCAAGCGTTTATACAACGCAAACTAACCGCGAGCGCTTCGTGTTCCCAAATTCTGTTATTGATCAAGGTGGCGGAAAATATGTTACAAATACAAACACGATAGTTAATGACGCCAATTTTAATCTATTCCCTGGACTTTTCAATAATGTAGCGTCTCCATGGGTAGAAAGTGCTGCTGCTTGGAAATTGAGAGAGGTTGCTATTACCTATAACATTCCAATGAAAGTTTTTGGAACTCAAAAACTGGTAAAGCAAGCTGCTCTAACTATTTCAGGAAGAAACCTGCTGATGATACGGCCTAAAACCAATCAGTGGACTGATCCTGAGTTTTCTGAAGATACAAGTAACGCTGTTGGGGAAAACTCTATTAATCAGGCGCCACCTACCAGAATTTTTGGTGCATCACTTTCAGTAACATTTTAATTAATTCAATTTTAAATACATAGTCATGTTTAAACGAATTAAATCATATTTATATTTATCAATACTGGTACTGCTTATAGGTGCAGTGGGCTGTAAAAAGAACACATTTAATATCAATGATGTCAATCCGAATGTTCCTTCCAATGTAAGCCCAAAATTTATTTTATCCGGAGCTTTGGTGAACACGGCGAGTTACGTTCGAGGTGGCAATTCGGACTATATTGAATTGTATATGGGCTACTGGGCAGTGAGTGGAGACTATATTCCCGTTACACAAACCTTGACTTACGCGACAACGACTGACTATTATTCCGGTAATTGGGACAATGGGTTCTTAATCCTCAAGAATTTTCGCCAGATGGAGGTGTTGGCCGCCTCAGACCCCAACGCAACCAATTATTTAGCCATTGCAAAAATCATGGAAGCATTTGTTTGGCAAAGACTGGTTGATCAGTATAATGATATACCGTATACAAATGCGTTGAACGGAGGTACAGTGAATTTCCCTGTGTATGATAAAGCTGCCGATGTTTACACAAGCCTTATCCATCAACTGGACACCGCTATTACCATTATTAACAATGCTCTTCCAACTGCTGAGCTTCCAGGTAAATATGATGTGATGTTTGGTAATTTAACCCCTCCAAACAACCCTCTAGGCCTCGACGAAATGACATTGTGGGCTCAGTTTGCCAATACACTTAAATTAAAAATTGCGCTAAACCTTACTAAGAGTTCTGCCAATTCATCCCTTATTACCACTGCATTGCAGGGGTTGACTCCGTCCAGTTTTCTTCAGGCTGGATACGATGCTGCAATTAACCCTCTCTACAGTAATAACAGTGAGAATCAACAAAGCCCTTTTTACAATGATATGGGCTTCAGCACGAGTGGCGCTGTGCAAAACAACGAGTCTTATTACAGAGCGTGCGACTATATTGTAAACTTCATGTACAATACCAAAGATTCGATGAGGCTTTACCAGCTTTTTGCTGCAAATGCACAAAATCCTTCAGTTGTATTGGGTAGACCTTTTGGTAGCAATGTTTCCGTGAACCAGGACAATCAACATATTTCAGCAATGGGACCCGGGCTCTTGCAACAACCGAATTCATCTGCAGTAATCTTACCAGCGGCTGAAAATTTTTATATGCAGGCAGAGGCTGCATTGGATGGTTATTTGGCCGGGACACCTGGTGCTTTATACCAAACTGGAATGGAGGAATCATTCAGGCTATTGCAAGTATCGGGCGGTGCAGCGGCAGCGGACGCTTTTATTGCAGGTAGCGCTGACCCAAGAGTCAACTTTGGGAGTTCCAACAACCAATTGCAAACCATTATCCTGCAGGAATGGGTTGCGGTGAGCGGTTTTGACCCCCTTGCTTCATGGAATAACTGGAGAAGGCTGGGAATACCAACAGATTTACCAGTTTCGCAATTTTCCGGAAACGTAGCAACCCATGTTCCATACCGCTTGCTTTATCCAACTTCAGAACACAGTTATAACTCGTCTAATTTAGCAGGAGAAGGTGATATTAATAATCTGTCATCCAAAATATTCTGGATGCCTTAAAAAATAACTTAAATTAACTTGTATGAGAAAACTATTGATAATTATTCTTTCCCTGATTGTTTTGGTTGCAACAAGCTGCTTAAAAGACACCGCGTCGACAGATTTGAGCCACGAAGGGAGCATTCTAGAGCTCATGTATCCGCCGGCAGCGCAGTTTAATGGCGTGGGTTCAGGGCTTGAATATTTTGGCGGGGGTGCTTTGTCGTATCCAGCGACCGATATTGTTGACACGGTTACTTTTTATGTAAATATCGCAGGAACCAATACTTTAGGTAAATCCTTGTCTGTAACAATCGCTGCTGACCCCGGCGCTTTGCAGGATAATTATAGCAGGGACTCTATAACCTATGTGGCTATGCCTGCTGCTGATTTTACAATTATAAACGCGACACAGACCATACCCGCAGGAAGCAGGATGGACACATTCCAGGTAGCATTTTATCCAAGTAAATTTGATATTACTCAGAATTTTATGCTTGCGCTAACTGTTACCAACAATGGGGGGGTTCCATTGGCCGCCAATTTTGGCCATCTTTACCTGCACACCATAGGAAACCCTTTGGCGGGTACTTATGTTGAAACGGGTTCACGCAATAATTATATTGGAGGTTCTGGCTGGGCAGGCCCTCCTGCGCCGATCCCACCCCCCGCAAGCAGTAATGATCTTTCCTCTTTTGGTGGAGGAGCGACGCTAGACAATACGACTACTATCGAACTGCCGTACTCTAATCTTGGGTCCTCGGGGGACAATTTGATAATCACTTTTAATGCGGCTGGTCCAAGCATCAGTGTAACCGGAAATAGTACACTTCTAGGTGGAGTAGCTAATTTTAAGGTTTGGGTGGAAACGATTACTATCAACGGTTCTGGTAAGGCAACGATGCATATAGTGACCTCGTATACTAATGGGGCAGGTAATGACAGGATAAATGACGAGACTTTTGTGCAGCAGTAAAATGATTTAATTTTAAGTCTGTTAAAATGTATTGTAAAGCAGGTTTTAAAAATAAAGCCTGCTTTATTTTTTGTGATGGGGATATGATTTCTTGCTAGACAATTTTTACTTTTAATTCATACCATTTAGGTAACCGTAATAAGAAAATAATTGATTTATGATTGCAAAGAAACCATTTCTTCTCATTTGGATTTTAGTGATGACAATGGTACAATCTACTATCGCTCAGAATATCACTGTTTCAGGGAAAATAATTGATCCACAAGGCAAACCTGTTGTCTCTGCTTCTGTAAGAGTAAAAAACTCAAAACAAGGCACGAGTTCCGATTCCCTTGGTGTTTTCACGATCAACGTAAAATCAAAAGCTGCACTTATATTCAGCGCCATAGGCTTTGCAGATACTACCGTATACGCAGACAACCGAAACAAGCTAGTAATTGTTCTTAAGTCAGAGGCAAAGGCGCTCAAAGAAGTAATCGTATCTGGCGCCAGTCAAAACTCCGGACTCCCATCAGCTGAAGAAGCCACAAGAGAACAAATTATAGCAAATACTTTTGAAAATTATCTTCGTGGTGCTGAGTTTAGCAATGGAATATACGTGTCCAGTACGCTAAAGTCCAAACTTGTTGGAAACGTAGTGACAGAAACTGGTGTGCGTACCATCATCAGTGGATTTGGTGCTCTGAATACAATCAATTCCGGTGCTATGCTGCCAGTGATTGAACACAAAGAAGAAACCAGGGGAAGCAGATACCTTTTGCGTAAATATGCAAAAGGAGTGATAGTAGATTCTTCCAATAGTTTGATCACTGATTCAATCAACCTGCTGAACTATGATAAGATTGATGGCCAATTGATGATTGCCCAGAATGCAAAGAACTACCTTGAAGTGGATAAAGAAAAAATACTAGCATTCGCTTTGAAAGCTGATGACACGTCCTTTATATTCCTGAATGTGCCCATCTTAAGCAAAACAAATTATTTCCTGCTCATCGCCAACGGTCCTAAATATAGCGCCTATAAATCCATCAGGTCTAAGTTTGTCAAATCCAATTATCAATCTAATGGGCTGGTAGAAACAGGGAATAATTATGATGAATATGTGGATAAGCTGACTTATTATTGGGTTGATGAGCATAGTAAAAGCGCAGGCATTTTTGAATTGAAAAAAAAATCAATTGCAGATGCATTTGCTGCGGAAAAAGAAAAGACAAATACATTTTTTGCACAACACAAGCATGATGACATTGATGACAATCTTATCAAAAATCTTATCATGTACCTGAATCAATGATGGAGATCAAACACCCCATATTTGTTTTAATCATTTTGCCAAGACGTGTATATTAATCAAGTGGCCTTCGCATGAAATTGGGAAATTAAAATCTTCAGATTGGACTAGACTATCAGAAACTTCGCGTAAATTTATTGGAGCTCCTGACGAAAAAATATTGCTTTACAAAATCAGCAAAAAATCGTCTATGCTGCGTAAGAAAATAATTTTATTGATCATCTTATATTCTACTTTCTTAGTTCAAGCTACTTGGGCACAGACCATTTCAGTCCATGGTAAAGTAAAAGATACTAAAGGCAATCCCATAATATCTGCCTCGCTAAAAGTAAAGGACTCAAAGCAGGGCGCCAATTCGGATACGCTTGGCAATTTTAATATTAAGGTGAAAGCTTACGCTGAATTAATTTTCAGCGCTATTGGTTTTGCAGATACCGTTGTGCCAGTAAATGGAAGGACCAGTCTCACAGTGGTTCTTTCCGCACAGACGAAGGCTCTCGGAGAAGTGGTTGTTTCAGGAAGCAATCAAAACGCAGGGCTTCCGTCTCCAGATGAACCAACCAAGGAGCAAATAATTGCCAATACCTTTGAAAATTATTTGCGAAGCGCTGAATTCAGCAATGGCGTGTACCCAATAACTACTTATGGTCAAACCGGGGCTACTAGATTGTTATTGAGTGGTTTCGGCTCGCTAAATACTGTTAATTCCGGCGTTATGTTGCCGGTTGTTGAACATCAAGAAGATACCAAGGGGAGCCGATATCTGCTGAACAAGTTTGGTGCAGGTATCATAGTGGATCAATACAATAAAATCATCACGGACTCAAACAAACTACTCAATTATGATAAAATTGATGGCCAGTTGATAATTACCCAGGATACAAAAAATTATATTACCGTAGACAAAGAGAAAGTGATTGCTTTTGCTCTGAAAGCTCCAGACACATCCTTTATCTTTTTAAATGTGCCTATTTTAAGCAAGAACAACTACTTTGTACTTATTGCCAATGGCGCCAAGTACAGTGCGTATAAATCCATCAGGTCGAGATTCGTTAAATCCAATTACCGGTCTAACGGTTTGGTTGAATCAGGGAATAATTACGATGAATACGTGGATCAGCAGATCTATTATTGGGTTGATCAAAGCAAGAAAACTGCCGGCATATTTGAACTGAAAAAAAAGTCCATCCTCGAGGCATTCTCAGCCGAAATAGAAAAGACCCGGTTTTATTTTGCACAGCATAAGCACGATGACATTGACGATAATTTTGTAAAGCATCTTATTGTGTACCTGAATCAATAACGGCATTGATCTTTTAGCCAATTTAAAAGGAAAATAATCTAGTATGCAAATAAAAAAAACCATCCTGTTTTTTTTAATTCTTGTGATTTTCCGCGATTACCTTTTGGCACAAAACATACTATTTACCGGCAAAGTCATAGACACAAAGGGGAATCCCGTTGCTTCAGCCTCCGTCAGGGTAAAAAAATCAAAACAAGGCACTTTCACTGATTCGCTTGGAATATTCAAGATCAACTTAAAGGCTAATGCTGTACTGGTTTTGAGCGCAATTGGTTTTGCAGATACATCCATCTCTGTGGATGGAAAAACTAGCGTGTTAGTGGTGTTGCAACAATTGGCAAATGGACTAAAAGAAGTAGTTGTCTCACACGCAAAACAAAATGAGACTCCAGAGCAGAATACCAGAGAGCAAATTATTACCGAAGTATTAAATCAGTATTTGGAGGAGGCTGCGTTTCGCAATGGTACTTTTGAAGTTGCGAATTGGAGTCATGCAAATGCCTCTTCAGCTGGTTTAAGTACCGGGCCCTATTTGAAGACAGTAAATTATGGTGCGATGTTGCCTGAATTTAAGCACAAGGAAGACACCAAAGGCAGCCGCTACCTGCTAAAATCATTTGTGACAGGTTTGTACATTGACAATAATTACAAGATCGTAGTCGACTCCACTAGATTGCTTAACTATGATAAAATAAACGGCCAACTGATAATTAAGCTAGATACAAGAAATTATCTTACAGTTGATAAAGAAAAAGTACTGGCTTTTGCACTGAAAACCCGCGAAGGATCTTATATATTCCTCAACGTACCCATCTTGAGCAAGACAGATTATTTTTTGCTAATTGCCAATGGACCCAAATACAGCGTTTATAAATCAGTGAGAACAAAGTTTACAAAATCCCATTACACGAATAACGGTCTGATTGAGAATGGCAACAATTATGATGAATATCAAGATGAAGACATTTACTACCGCATTGATGAGCAAAATAATGTTGCCAGGATTTTTGAGCTGAAAAAAAAATCAATAAGAGAGGCATTTGCGCTGGAAAAAGAAAAAACCGAGGAGTATTTTGTAAAGCATAAAAATGCAGAGATAGATGGTGGTTTCATGAGAGATTTCATCGCATTTTTAAACCAGTGAACCTAAAGATGTAATAGTCAATATTCAGCCCGACAAATTGAGCATTTTAGTAAATAGTCAATCTTACAAACCTAGAGTCAGCATCACTCTGATCGTAAGCTTTTTACCGGTTTCTCCAAGGCAGCCCGGATGGTTTGGAAGCTCACAGTCAACAAGGCAATCAACAGAGCGATCAAACCGGCGACAATGAATATCCATACCGAAATGCCGATCCTGTAGGCAAAGCCCTGCAGCCACTTGTTCATTGCCAACCAGGCCAGCGGCGAGGCGATTAGAATTGCCAGCAGCACCAGCTTGATAAAGTCCCTTGACAGCATCCCCACAATAGTGGATATCCCGGCCCCCAACACCTTCCGGATGCCGATCTCTCTGGTACGCTGTTCTGCAGCATAAGCCACCAGCCCGAAAAGGCCCAAACAAGCGATCAAAATCGCCAACGAGCTGAAGGAAAGAAATATCTTTCCGATCCGTTGCTCCGCGCGATAAAGGCCGTCGAAGTCCTGCTCCATAAAAGAATAGGCAAACTCCTGATTCGGTGATAACCCCTTCCATTTATCCTTGACCTGTGCCAACAAGGCCGGGATATTGACGCCCGCATGCATTCGGATGCTCAGCGCGCCACGGTCTTCGTCCAGAATGAGGGCCATCGGCGTTACGTTTTTCCGCAAGGATTGGAAATTAAAATCTTTTATCACCCCAACGATATGATAGGCATTGAATTTCTTCAGTGAATTATCGGCCGGAAAATACAGCAGGTGGTTTAATGGATCGGTAAAACTCAACAATTTTGCGGCAGCCTCGTTGATAATAATCGCGCTCGAATCTGTGGGCATCTCCTTTGAGAAATTCCTTCCCGACTTTAGGTTGATTCCTAGTGTGCCGAGATAGTCTTCATCCACGCTCCACAGTTTCGAGTGCACCGCCCGCGTCTGATCGAGGCCCCGGTCTTCGAAAAGGGAGGTCCAGTTACCATTATCGGTGGTCGGCAGAGCGCCCGTTAGCGTGGCATTACTTACCCCGGTCAGCTGTTTGATCTCCTGCTTGAACGAGTGGGCCTGGCTTCCCAGGGTCTCCGTATTTTGTACGATCAACACATGATCCCGATTATACCCGAGGTCCCTCGACTGAATGTATTTGATCTGCTGGTAAACAACAAGCGTGCTGGTGATCAGGAAAAAGGAAATGGCAAACTGGAAGACCACCAATACGCTGCGCAGGCGGCCGCCTTTAAAGCCACTCGACAATTTGCCCTTCAACACATCGATAGGTTGAAAGGCAGAAAGAAAGAAAGCCGGATATGAGCCTGCCAAACCACCAATAATAACGACAAATACAAGCAACATAGGCAGCATACGGCTGAACAGGCGATAGCTAACCGTCAGCTCTTTGCCGGACAATGTATTAAAAAGTGGCAAGAGGGCCCAGGCCAGCATCAGGGCCAGCGCAGCGCCCCCCAGCGTTACCAAAATGGATTCCGTCAGGAACTGTGCCACCAGGTATTTTCGCGGCGAACCAAGCACCTTTCTCACGCCGACCTCACGGGCACGGTTAGCCGATCTCGCCGTGGACAGGTTCATGAAATTGATACATGCAATTACAAGGATGAACAAGGCAATAACAGAGAAAATATAGATATATTCTATATTGCCGTTCGGAGCCAGGTCATCCACGGAATTCGAATGAAGGTGGATCTTCGTTAACGGGAATAAGCTAAAATGGTAATAGTTCCCGCCTTTCTCGAAGCCATCGATTGTTACGTGCAACACATCTTGAAGCTGCGGGCCCATATGCTTACGGATGAAGCCCGGGAATTTCGATTCCAGCCGGCCAGGATCGGTACCCGGTTTCAGCACGACATAAGTAACGAAATTATTGCTCAGCCATGCCGCTTCCCGGCTTGCCGATAGGTCAGAAATCGCAAAAAAGAAATCGAAGCGGAAATGAGACTCGACGGGAATGTCTTTCGTCACGCCCGTAATCTTATATGGATCGTTGTCGTTGATCAGTAATGTCTGTCCGACGACATCTGTCCGGTTAAAATATTTTTTGGCAGTTTGTTCCGTGATAACCACGGATTTAGGATCCCTTAAAGCATTGGACACGTCGCCTTCGATCAGTGGCAGCGTGAATACGGCGAAAAGACTGGAGTCCGCATACACTGCATGGTCTTCCTGGATATACTCGCTGCCTTTCTTCACCCGTATCCTTCCGGCATTCTG
>DATMMJ010000490.1:0-3725 GCA_035569795.1 Puia sp.
AACAGATCGCTGTGAAATGCGCGCGAAGTAAGTGTCAGTTTTTGCGCCTGTTCAACAAGCGAGGCGATGATTTTTGGGTGACAGTGCCCTTGGTTAACTGCTGAATAGCCGCTCAAAAAATCATAATAACACTTCCCCTCAACATCCCACACATGCACCCCTTCTCCTTTGCTTAAAACAACTGGCAAGGGGTGATAATTGTGAGCCCCAAATTTTTCCTCCAGATCAAAATAGTATTTGCTTTTATTTGTATTTGTTGAAACAGGTTGCATCGTACATTGTATTAGATAATAATTGAGACATTAAAGAATAAGGAAGTGAATACCGAAGCACAAAGGTCTGGATTGTTGCAGTACAATCCGATGACATCCTGTTACTGGTGGTCTAGAAAATCAAGATTCAGATCGAGAAAAAGCAATATGGAATTACTTGTAGTAATAATTTTGAATTTTTACAAAAGTACTTCAAATTATCGGGATTTCAGATGTCGGTATAATAATTTGTGACAGATGAATTCAATGCGAGATGCCATCTTTTTTGGTGCAAAAATCATAACTCTATATTTGTAGAAATTTTCATTAATGAAAATAAGCGGGTTTACCTATGTGAGAAATGGCTTAACCTACGACTATCTTTTTGTTGAGGCGATCCAATCTGATTTAGCCGTTTGCGATGAGTTTATAGCCGTTGTCGGGAATTCTTCAAATGGCACTCGCGAAGCTGACAGGGAGGCAATTTTTTAAATATAAAAATTATAGAATTGTGAGATTATAGTCTTTGAGCAATGCTGCGATGCCTTGGACCTTGGAACGGAATATGCCATAAAATGAAGACCCGCTGCCGGTCATTGAAACATACACTGCGCCAGCTTCATACAATTTTTCTTTAATGATCGTTAGCTGGGGGTATCGTCTTAGAACCGGTTCCTCAAAATCATTCTTCAATTCATCTTTCCATAGTTCTATTGGATGGGTTATTATTTCCTTTAAATTTCTTTGCTGGGCCTGAGGGTTTATTTGCGAAAAGGCCCAGGCCGTGGTGATATGGACTTCCGGGTGAACAAGTACCAAGGAAAAGGCGGATAAATCCAGATGAATGGGTTCCAAAATTTCTCCCCTGCCAGTTGCATGACATGGAGTGTTGAAAACAAAAAATGGACAATCGCTTCCCAGCTCGGACGCATAACCTAAAAGCTGATTTGTCGTAAGATGGAGATCGAATTTCTCGTTTAATAATTTGAGTGTAAAAGCGCCGTCGGCAGACCCGCCACCAAGACCCGCTCCCATCGGTATATGCTTGTGCAGCCACATTTTGACCGGCGGTAGTCCCGGGAAATCTTTTTTGACTAACCAATAGGCTTTCACGCACAGGTTCCCTTCCGGGGGGATTTCAACGCTTAACCCTGAAGTCATAAATTGAAAAGTATCTGAAGGAACTATTTCAATAATATCCTTTATGCTGATCGGGTAGAATACTGTTTGGAGGTCGTGAAAGCCATCCGGGCGTTTCCCTGTGACGTACAGGCCAAGATTGATTTTGCAATTCGGGAAAAAAAGCATCTGGCAAGATTGGTAGAGAAATTATTTTAGTATAGATAAAATTATAAATGAGTTAGCGAGTCCGACCGAGCTCAGGTAAGAATTCAATTGCAAAAACTTTGGCGCAACGGAGTTTTATAGTGGGCTATGCATAATGATCCATTATGTTAAGTGGCAGCAAAATCCTGCCTTTATTTTTGCCTGCGCTTGTTGATTTCATCCCGTATGGCAATTGCCCTGATATAATCTTCGTGCTCCAGCACTTCATTCAAAAGCGTATTCAGTTCCTCCAGCGAAAGAGCTCTCAGGTCTTCACGAGGTGTAGTTTCAGTTGTCGTAGTTGTCGTGACTGCTTTTTTCTTTTTTGAGGAACTGTCTTCCATTAAGATTCCTGCGCTTTCCAAGATATGCTCATAGGTGTATATTGGGCATCCAAAACGCACAGCCAGCGCAAGTGCATCGGAAGTGCGCGAATCAATCTCTACGGTATCATGCTCGCTAAAACAAACCAGCTTGGAATAAAAAATGCCTTCCTGAAGATCGCATATAATAATTTCCTGCAGATCGATGTTAAATGCACTCATGAAATTTTTCATCAGGTCGTGTGTAAGCGGCCGACTGGGGTGCATTTTCTCCAAAGCAACGGCAATAGCCTGCGCTTCAAAGCCGCCAATGACAATTGGCAGCCTCCGCAACCCGTTCACTTCCCCCATCACGACAGCATAGGAATGTGTTTGGGTGATGCTGTGTGAAAGTGCGACTATTTCCAGTTCTATTTTTTTCATAAACCGCCCTGAAAATTATTATGGTTAAAAAGCAAATATAAAAATTAAAGCCTTCCAAAAATTTGGGAGGCTTTAAAATAAATACACTTCCTTTTAATAATGTGGAAAGCGTTTATTCTGCGCCTTTCAGACGTTTTACAGCTTCAATGAGTTTTGGTACTACTTCAAATGCATCGCCCACAATCCCATAATCTGCTGCTTTGAAAAAAGGCGCTTCTGGATCTTTATTGATAACCGCTATCACTTTGCTTCTGTTGACGCCTGCCAGGTGCTGTATGGCACCTGAAATGCCAATGGCTATATATAAATTTGGAGCGATGGCAATCCCGGTTTGGCCAACGTGTTCGCTATGAGGTCTCCAATGGGCGTCGGCAACCGGACGGCTGCAAGCCGTTGCTGCTCCAAGCAATTTCGCAAGCTCTTCCAACATGCCCCAGTTCTCAGGCCCTTTCATGCCGCGGCCACCACTCACGACAATGTCCGCTTCTGTTAACGGTACATCGCCCGATGCTTTTTGTGTTGAAATGATTTTTGTTTTCTGGCTTCCCACAGCTATGTTCAATGCTATCGTTTCGGCAAACCCTTCGCCAGGCGCAACATGATAGGAATTCGGATTCAGAGAAACGATTTTTGTATCCGTTGCAACAGAAACGTGGGCAAATGCTTTACCGGAGAAAACATTTTTCTTGACAACAAAACCATTGCTGGTATCCGGAAGCGCCACTGCCCCGGATACCAGGCCGGCTTTGAGTTTAGCTGAAAGCCTTGGTGCTACTGCTTTTCCGGTAAGGTTATTGGCGAATATAATGATTTTGGCATCCAGCTCTTTGGCCGCTTCTGCAAGAATATTTGTAAATAACTGCGAATCCAATTGGTTCAATATCTCATTATTGACCTGATAGATTTTTCTCACTCCGTATTTACCTAAAATTGAAAGATCTTCGGTCACTGTTCCCAGTAAAATGCCTTCGGCACTTGTCCCCGTTTGTTCGGCTATCTTTGCGCCGTAGCTCAGTGCTTCAAGAGAAGATTTTTTTACCCGCCCATCGGAATGATCAACAAAAATAAGAACAGACATAAAAATGTTTTTTAGATTCCCGAATTTTCACACTTTCAAATTAATTTAGCTTCTTCATGCAGCAGCCTTACTAATTCCGCAGGGTTATCGGCTGGGATCAGTTTCACGCCTGCTTTTGCGGGCGGCAATTCAAATGATACAATCGTTGTTAGTGGAATAATGGTCGCTGGTTCAACTACTTTAAGTGGTCTTGCTCTTGCGCCCATAATGCCTTTCACACTGGGTATTCGCTGCTCGGCAATCCCTTTCTGGCAACTAACGACTACAGGTAAAGAAACCTCGTCGGTTTCTTCACCGCCTTCAATTTCACGTGTAACCATTGCC
>DATMMJ010000491.1:0-7879 GCA_035569795.1 Puia sp.
TGGATGCTTCCAATACCCATTTGTAGTGTAGCTCCATCTTCAATTAATGAAGCAACATGCCCTGCTATCTCACAAGTCATCTTATCAGGCGCCCCTATTTCTACCTCCAGGATTTTATCATTTACCAGAACCATCGCATCAATTTTGCTTTCATGAATAAAGCCACCACCGTGGGTCCGCGGCATATTGGGATTCACCTGCGCGATTATATGTTTTGCTGTTTCTAAAGCTGCCGGCGCTATATCAACGGACACGCCAAGCGAACAAAACCCATGTTCATCAGGCGGCGAAACATGAATCAGTGCATAGTCAATCTGGATCGTTCTTTTCCTGAATAGCGCGGGAATCTCGCTCAGAAACACCGGAATGTAATCCGCCCTGCCTTCTTGAACCGCCTTGCGGCAATTAGCTCCTATAAAAAAGCAATTCACGTGAAAGACGTTTTCCATTTCAGGAGCAGCATACGGAGCGTCTCCTTCCGTGTGCATCTGATAAATTGTGATATTGCTTAGTTCGTGCGACCTGGCCGTTAATGCTTTAATTAGTTGCTGGGGCGCTGCCGCAGCGGTCTGAATAAAAATATTGCAGTTGGGTTTAATAAGGTCAATAGCTTGTTCTAAAGTTTTATACATTTTATAGATTTGATTCCTTCTTGGTTTTGAAGTCAAGTGATTTATGATTACTCATTGCTTAAAATGACTTTTAGCGCTTTTTCACGAGCAGCGTGCTGAAACGTATCATACGCATTGATGATATCGCTCAATTTAAAATGATGCGTAATCAGTTGTTTTGAATTTAGCTTTTTGGACTGGATTGTTTTAAGAAGCATTGGGGTAGTAACGGTATCTACTAACCGTGTAGTGATGGTTATATTATGCGACCACAAAGTTTCCAGGTGCAGCTCAACACTTTTACCATGGACACCAATATTTGCAATGATTCCACCGGGTGCTACAAGCGATTGACACAATTCGAAGGTAGCGGCAATACCTACTGCTTCGATAGCTGTATCCACGCCCCTGTTGTTGGTGAGCTGGTTTATTTTATCCACCACATTTTCTTTGCTGTTATTAATTATTTGGGTTGCGCCAAATATTTTTGCAGTTTCCAGTCGATTGTCGTCCGGATCAATCATAATAATTTCCGCGGGAGAATAAAACTGTGCAGTAAGTAAAGCAGCCAGGCCTATAGGGCCAGAGCCGACTATGGCCACTGTGTTTCCAGGTTGTACTTTGCCGTTAAGCACGCCGCATTCAAAACCCGTTGGCAAAATATCGCTAAGCATCACCAGCGCTTCCTCATCACTGCCGGGAGGAATGTGGTATAAACTGTTGTCAGCAAATGGTATACGTACATATTCTGCCTGCGTCCCGTCGATCAAATGCCCTAAAATCCACCCGCCATTTTCGCAATGGGAATACATGCCGCGTTTACAATAATCACATTTGCCGCAAGATGAAATACAGGATATGATCACATGATCGCCTTTTCTAAAACTAGTAACGGAGTTGCCAATTTCTTCTATCACTCCTACCCCCTCATGTCCCAAAATCCTTCCATCCACCACCTCGGGCACATCGCCCTTCAAAATATGCAAATCTGTTCCGCAGATGGTAGTTTTAATTATTTGCACCAGGGCATCCGTAGGCTGCTGGATAGCAGGTTTGGGTTTTTCTTCCCAGGATTTTTTGCCAGGTCCGTGATATACTAACGCTTTCATAATATTATTATTTAGAAGTGCAACTTATCTGCTTGGCTCTTCCTTACTGATGATTTGAATTAATCAATAAAATGATGCTTATCATTGCATCCACTGATAATTGTCAGCCATTGGGTCTACTAATAGCCTTTTTTTGAAAATATTTTTGGGTGCAAGATAATTAAATTATTATTTTTGTTAACCATTTGGTTAAATTATATGGTTAAGAAAAAGGATCAGACCACCGAAGAAAGAATTCTTGCCGCAGCGAAAAAAGTTTTTGTAGTAAAGGGGCTGGCGGGCGCGAGAATGCAAGATATCGCTGACAATGCCGGCATCAATAAGGCGCTGCTCCATTATTATTTCAGAAGCAAAGAAAAACTGTTTGAAGTCATTTTTAAAGAGGCCGCAATCAGATTGTTTCCCAGGATTAATGCCGTTTTAAGTTCAGATCTTCCCCTTTTTGATAAGATACGCCAATTTGCCAATGATTATATTGAAATAATGATTGAAAATCCTTATCTGCCTCTATTTGTGCTAAATGAAATCAATAAACAACCACTCGCATTCAGCAAAAAAATGTTCGGCACCAATCGCCCGCCTGTTCACAAATTGGCAGGGCAAATAGAAAAAGAAATAATTGCAGGGTTGATCAAACCGATCAGCCCGATCCATTTAATTATAAACATGCTTTCCATGTGCATTTTCCCTTTTCTAGGCAAACCGATGATACAGTTGGTCATGAACATTGATGAGATACAATTCAAAAATATGATGGAACAACGAAAAAAGATGATAGGAGATTTTATTATCGCTGCAATTAAAAAATGATTTTCTATGTCAAAAATAAATATTTGGTTAGCCAGCTTTATCAATCAACATGGGAGAAGTCTGATGCTCGAGTATAAGCTGACAATATCCTCTGGCCTGCATTTTTATTTTATGATTATCAAAAAAGAGTTTACGACCTTCGGCGGTCTGGAAGATAAAAAACCCGGGTTTTTGTATTGCTAGGGCCTGCTTTTTTTAGTGAAAGGGCAATCTTCAGTTTCAGCAAAAGAGCAGGATAAGGATTTCCAAAATTATTTTGTAAAAAGTTTTTAAAAAAGCCAATGAATATATCGCATTCGAATCCTGAGTACAAAAAATCAAATGCTACCAGTTCTTGTGCTGGGCCAGCAATCCTGCATAAAGCGTATGGGTATACACTTTTTCTCTCCCTTTTGATTACAATCGCCTGCAACAATAAAACAGTCGTCCGCGCCCAGAGAAAAAATATTGTGGAAACGGTTTATGCTTCGGGGAAAATAGTCGCCGACAGTGAATACACCGTGTATGCGCTCAGCGCTGGGTATGTCATGAAAAAATTAATCAAGGAGGGCGATACCGTTAAGAAAGGCCAGATATTATACATTGTCAACTACGATGCTTCATCTGCAAAATTGCACGCAGCCCAAACCAATTACGATGAAGCATCTTCAAATATTTCCGAAAAATCAAGGGTTTTGAATGACTTGAAATTAGCCATGGACAATGCACGCACAAAACTCAATAATGATTCCTTGCTTTATGCACGGCGCAGTAAGCTCTGGCAACAAGGGATCGGCACACAAAACGATGTGGACAATGCCTCTGCCAATTATATCACTTCGCGCAATTTGGAAAAATCTGCTGAAGAGAAATATTATGCAACACACAATGATCTGAATGTTTCTCTTGCCAATGCAAAAAGCCAGCTCGCCGGTGCGCAGACTGACCTTAATAATTATTTTATTAAAAGCGGGAACAACGGGATGGTGTATCAAACCTATAAGGAACAAGGTGAAGCGGTAAAGCTCAATGATGCTGTGGCATTACTTGGAAAAACATCTAAGCGCCTCATCAGGATGGCCGTTGACCAGCAGGATATTGATAAAGTAAAACTTGGCCAGGATGTTTTGTTGAAGACAGATATCACGGGCAATGCCATTTATCATGCAATGGTTTCAAAGATTTACCCGATGATGAATGAAGCCGATCAAACATTTCGGGTGGATGCATGGTTTTCAGACAGCAGCCGTCAGCACTTCACGCACAGTTCCGTTGAGGCAAATATCATCATTCAAAAAAAGAGCGATGTCCTCACCGTGCCAAGGCTGGCCATGATTGCAGACGACAGTCTTATGATTAGGGTAGATGGGAAAACAAAAATCGTTTCAGTGCAAACAGGCATCCGTACATTGGAAGAAGTGGAAATCGTTAGCGGAATAAACCAGACTTCCGAAATTATTTTACCTGCTCAAAAATAATTATGGCATTATCTGTAAATTTTTCTATTGCAAAAACGCATTTGCTTTCCAGGAAAAAGCAAACAGTTGTGGCCATGCTGGGTGTCACTTTTGGCATAGCGATGTTCATCCTGATGATCAGTTTCATGCAGGGAGTGAATAAGTTCTTGCAGGACACCATGCTTTCCTCAACACCAGATATTCATATATATAACGACGTGAAAACAGACTACTCCGCTTCAGTTGCAGGAGATTACTTCAAAGATTCAGACAAAACGGTGATTGTTCATCATCCCAAGCCAAAACAAATCACTGTCAACTTAAAAAATACCGATGCGATTCTTGCCGATCTCAAGAAAAATCCTCAGATAGCGGCGGTATCACCACTGCTGAGTTCTCAGGTTTTTTATAATTATGGCCCTGTACAAATTAATGGTTTTATTGACGGTGTTCGCATCAATGAAGAAACCAGATTGTATAATCTGGAAGACAAGATGGTGGATGGCAAGACAGAAAACCTGCTCACGGCAAGTGATGGTATCCTGATGGGTTCTGGGCTTGCTGACAAACTGAATGTCCGCACTGGCGATCTTGTTTCGTTGACTACTCCAATCGGCACTACCATGAGGTTCCGCATTGTCGGGATTTTTACAATCGGAATAGGCACGATCGACAATGCGAAAAGTTACGTAAACCTTGCCAGCGTACAGCAGTTGCTGGGACAAAACAGCAATTATATCACGGACATCAATATCAAGATGAAAGACAACACGCTTTCTTCATTTCTCGCAAAAGATCTTTATAAAAAATACAATTACAAATCTGAAGATTGGGTAACGGCAAATGCCTCTGTCATGGCTTCCAATATCATCAGGAATGTACTTACCTATGTTGTAAGTATCACATTGCTGATTGTCGCTGGCTTTGGCATATACAATATCATGAACATGACCATCGCCAATAAAATGAAAGACATCGCGATATTAAAAGCAGAAGGCTTTGACCGGCGAGACGTCGTACAGATTTTTTTGACACAATCTCTTGTAATAGGCACTTTGGGTGCAATTACTGGAATCATCCTCGGGTTCTTTTTGTCTTATGCATTGTCAAGGGTGCCATTTCCCGCAAATAATAGTTTTATTTCACTTAAATATTTTCCAGTCATATTCAATCCTTACCATTATGTGTTCGGGATCGTGTTTGGTGTCATCACTACTTTTATCGCAGGCTTTATGCCTTCATTAAAAGCATCGCGCATCGACCCGGTGGCAATTTTGCGAGGATAAATTTTTGGGCGTTTATATACGGAGGGCCAAGAGTTAAACTGCATCTCCGCCGATTAAAAGGAAAGCACATGGACGAAATCTTAAAGACAGAACATCTCAATAAATATTTTCACGAGCCTGATACTTTTCAGGTGCTCACTGATATTTCGCTTTCTGTCAACAGCAGGGAATTTGTTGCCCTCGTTGGAAAATCAGGCAGCGGCAAATCAACTCTTTTATACCTTCTTAGCACTTTAGATACATCTTACGAAGGAAAAATCAGCATCAACAATATGCAAGTGACAGGCTTAAGGCAGAACGCGCTTGCAAAATTCAGGAACGACAATATTGGTTTTGTATTTCAGTTTCATTTCTTGTTACCAGAATTCACTGCACTTGAAAACGTGATGATGCCAGCGCTGAAACAGGGCAAATACAGGCGAAATGAAATTGAAGAAAGGGCAATGGATAAACTGAGACAAATGCAGATGGAACCATTTGCACACAAACCCTCCTCCAAACTTTCCGGCGGCCAGCAACAAAGAGTGGCTATAGCAAGGGCATTGATAAATGACCCGGCCATTGTGATGGCTGATGAGCCTACCGGCAATCTGGATACTGCAAACTCGGAAATTGTTTTTGAAATATTTAAGGATATAGTCCACAACAAAGGCAGAACTATTATCATGGTCACCCACGATATGGATTTTGCACACCGTGCCGACCGTGTTTTAGAATTGGTTGATGGAAAGCTGATAAGATAAGGCAAATATTCGGTTTAAGCCATTGACCTATTTCTTAAAAACTCACCGAACAGTCTCCATTAACTATCATTAGGGAGGGCATTGTCATAAATTACATTGACCAAACTCATCTTTGGTTATGACTGCCATCCTCTAATCCCCATCCAGGTATTTATACATTTGTAATAATATAAAAAATAATGTATAAAACTAAGCAGGGTTTTATTTCGACGAAATCGCGAGAAGAGCAAGACGAATTTCTTCCTCCGGGTTTAAATGTTTTTTTAAACCCGTGGAATGAATGGCTTGACGCTGGCGCAGGTATATGGAGAAGAACCCTTCTTGTTCCTGCCGTGAATGGTTCTGAAAACACAAAAAAACTACAAAATTCTCTTAGCCGCACCCGGTATGAAGAAAGAGGAAATTAAGATTGGGGGGCGAAGATATGCTCACCCTTAGTAGAAAAAACAAAATAGGAAAACAAGGTAAGAGCTAAAAGTACACCAGCGACGAATATGGTTATACATTTTCCCACCGAGCTTTACGGTGCCCGACGAAGTGAATAATGAAAAGATTGAAGCGCTCTATGAAAATGGCTATCTTAATATTGTGCTCCACAAGAGCAAAGAAGCAAAAAAATAACAGCTAAACAAAGAGCTGTAAAATAAGCAGATTGTCGCACGCTCAGGCCCGGCTATAGCGCAGCCGGGCTTTTATTAAAATAGCGTAATATCCATTTGCTGATTTGGAAACCGAAATGTAATTGTTAAAATATGAAGCTATGGAACTGAGGATTGAAAAAGGGGTTTTGATAAAGGATAAACAAGCGGAGTTTAATGTCGTTTACCCGTACCTGAAAATTGAGTTTTTCAAATTAACACATCTTCAAACAGATGGAAGAAAGCAATTGGACAAAGTGAAATCAAAACCAGTTCCAGTTGGTTCTTCAGAGCGGTTTACAAAATCTGCAACGATCAATATTGAAGGAAAAACAACAGCTTATACGCTGGAAAAGCAATTCTTGGAGAAATTTGATCTATCAATAAAATTGTTCCGTAAATCCGGAAGCCTTTGGATAGAGACCACTTTAACAGAGAACTGGAGCCTTGAAAAACAAAATGAAGAGGGAGAATTTATGAGTTCACCCATGGTGCATCAAAAATCATTCGGGGATGATGCGGGTGATGACTGGATGGAAAAGGAATAAGAAATATACGGCTAATAGATCATTTATTCCTGATGATTTCTGCTGACAACAAAAAAGGCTTCTACTTCATCCAAGTTGCACATGCTCGCCCCTTTGTTTAATAGTGCCGTCCTGCCGCACATAAAACTATTTGCAATAGCCTCGACACCCTATAGCCGGGTTCCGGAATTTCATTGCGAAAACTAATTATATTTCGAGCCTAAGCGCATTAACCATGGATAATAGCTTGGCCGATGTCATACTCCTCAAATCTGCCGGTCATTTCTAGGACCTCAATAGTGAAAACGACACCTTTTATGTTATTCAAATCATCTGGTGGAAAAGGCCAATGTGCTCCTAACTGCATTTTCTTGCTGAGCACAAATGGAAATGCGCGATCCAGTAATATTTTTAATCCTTTGTTGCGCTCAGTTATATCACTGATCTCAGCAAATTTCCCCCATAAAATGATGCTTTTCCATATTGTCTTGTTTTCCATTGAGTCCACTTCAAAGCAAACCATCGGGTTTTCTCTCATCATGGTCAATTTCATTCCTTCCTGAGTATGGCAGTAAATAGATTTGCCATCAAATGCATAACTGATAGGAACTACATAAGTCTTCCCCTTCGCGTGGCAACCAATCCGCCCAATAAAATGCTTGCTTAGCATTTCCCGAATTTCTGCATCTAGTAATTCACCAAACATATTATTGCCTTTT
>DATMMJ010000492.1:0-8154 GCA_035569795.1 Puia sp.
GTCATTTTTGTTGTCGGGGTGCTTGCGGGCAGTTATCCTGCATTGTTGCTTTCATCCTTTTCTCCCATTGATTCATTGAAAGGAAAATTAAAAGTGGGCAGGAGTGGCGCTTTTTTCCGAAAAGCATTGGTTGTTTTTCAATTCGGCATATCCGTCCTGCTGATCATCAGCGTGACCATTGTGATGGACCAGATGCACTATGTCAGAAATACAGATCTTGGTTTCAGCAAAGAACAATCCATGATCGTGAGGCTGGACAATAACTCAATATGGGATAAAAAGATCCAGTTCAAACATGAACTGCAGGCTGACCCTTCCGTATCTGGCGTTTCACTGATGTCGGGCGAGCCTGGCGGCTTTCATGATTCTTATGGTTTTGAAGCGGAAGGAAAACCAGGCGAGAAACTCATGCTCAATACAGAGTTCGCAGATTTCGAGTATGCAACCACGTTAGGGCTTAAAATTATCTCGGGAAGAAATTTCTCTGCCGCCTTCCCGACCGACTCGATGGAGGCAGTTATTGTCAATCGCAGCGCCGCCGCTAAACTCGGCTACACGCCCGAACAGGCAATCGGCAAATGGGTAAAAAACATCACCGCAGACAGCTTGCGCAGGGCAATTGTTGGAGTTGTGGAGGATTACCATTATGCATCGCTTAAAGAACCCATCGGTTCGCTGGTTATTTCTCCAAAAAAAGATGACAGGCGGCTTGCGCTCATAAAATTAAAAACATCCAATGTCCGGCAAGCCATTGAACGCATAAAAAAAATATACGCGGGCAATGCTTCCGATTATCCATTTGAATATTCCTTTTTAAACGAGCGGTTCGATAATCTCTACAGAGCTGAGATCAAACAAGAATCTCTTTTGAGCATTTTTTCACTGATCGCAATTTGTATTGCGAGCCTGGGTTTGTTTGGCCTTGCTTCGTATACAGCCATTAAAAGGACAAAAGAAATCGGAGTGAGAAAAGTGCTTGGCTCTTCTGTACAGAATATCGTGGTGCTGTTGTCAAAAGATCTGCTGAAACCTGTTTTGCTTGGGACCATCATTGCTGTGCCCGCAGGTTATTTCATTATGCAGAAATGGCTCGAGGGATTTGCCTATCGCATCCGTATTGACTGGTGGCTTTTCGCAGTGGCTGCGATGGCGGCCGTTTTGATTGCACTAATCACAGTAAGTTTCCAGGCGATCAAAGCAGCGGTTGCGAACCCGGTGAAGAGTTTGAGGACGGAATGATACCTGTTCGGTGATTGGGGGACATTTTTGGGTAAGGGGAAGTCGTAACAGTAACGAGAAACCGAATATTAGAAATCGTATTTCATAAATCGAAAATAGGATATCATGCTTAAAAATTACTTCAAGAAAATTTGGTGGTCAAGAGGTTCCGAAATCTCCAAGTTACTAAGCATTTTTGGTTAAGAATGCCGGGCTACTATCAAAATGTAATGTGGAGATTTTGCATGGTATTTGCATTTTCAGGCTTCACGTCAAAATTATAAGTTTTGGTTTTGGCGCTATTGGTCACACTCGTTGCAACGATCGAATATTTTCCTGGTTTTAAATAAATGGTGCCGTTATCATTTTGGGACAAATCCCAATCGATCACTTCATCCAAATCTATATTCGTGATTTTGAGTTTGCACGACTCATCGGTGCTAAGCTTTATCAACAACTGCGCCCCAGGTCTTTTTTGACTTTTAGATGGTTGATTTGTTTGCTCTGGTTTTTCACCCGTCTGAATGTCGGTAGAATTATCGTTTTGCGGAATTGCTTCAGGACTTTCACTATCGCTTTTTACAGAATCTGTCACCGTATCAATTGCCTTTAAGGATTTCGACTTACTCCTTGCGCCTCGAATACTATCATAGTGCTTAAAATCCATAGGCCGAGTCGTTTGGTTTGTGTATTCCGGTGCGGAATCGGAGGTTCGTGCTTTACGGAAATAAAAAAATATATTTAAAAGCCCAATGATGACCATCGCGAAGATAAGGATTGGCGCCATAATTGTACTTGTATGTTTCTTACTTGCGATGATTCCGCTGTTTATGGACCTTTTCTGTGTACCCAGATTTACTCTTATCAAATACATAGAACAGTTGCCTAGTGTCTTTTCGATAGATTGCTTAAAAGACTTGGCTAGGTCGATACTTGCGTTATCGTTTTGGCTGAGCAAAGATTGGATATCCTCATCCGTTACATTTTCTAATAGGCCTTTGCTACAAAGCAGAAAATAATCACCATCTTGCACGTCCTCAATCCATTTTGTTTCTGCATAAATGGGTGAACTATCTGTTTTGATGACGAGTGAATTACCTTCAGTTCTAAAAAGAATTTCTCCTTCACGCAAATGATAAATCCGGCTATTTCCATACCAGGACATGAGGACCCTTTGATCATATAGAATAATCATTGAAAAAGTTGTAGCCAGATCGGTGTCTAATCTGCATTGCCGGGCATAAAAAATCAATCGGTCTCTTGCTTCAATTAATAATTTATTGATCAGTTCTCCAGACATTTTGCCTTCGACAAATTTCAAAACCTTGGCAGCCATAAACTGGCAGATCAATTTACTGGCGATTCCGCCATTATCGAAGCTTCCAGCGCCATCACAAACAATGAAAACTTTGTCAAACGGGGTCGCAATTCCGGGAATGGGCCATATGTAACCTCCATGTTTTCCTTCATGGCCGTCCTCAAATAAATAATATATACTTTCAGGATTCATCATAAAGTAAATTATTATAAGTCCACAAAAGCTAAGCCAGAAGCGCGTCCTGTCATAAGCCCGCAGAGTCGTTCAGGCTTATGAACTAAACATAAGCCAAAGCAACCCTGCACGCACTTGAATCAAACATTTACAAGCATTCCATATTAAAGATATTTCTTTTTTAATTCCTTAAACCGCTTGTTGTCCTGGAGTGATCCGAGCAGGGTATCGTGATCTACGAAATTTCTTTCCAATGCTTTTGTCTGAAAGGATTTTTCAAACCATTTCAGAGACTCTTCAGTATTTCCACGTAAGTAAATATAACTCGCCATGCTATATAGAATATATCCATTTGACGAATCACTTTGATAGGATCTGATTAAGTAACTATAGGCTGAGTCGTAATTAACTAAGTTCATATAAATATTGCCGATTTCATAATTAAATGAAGATGGAATTTCATTTGGATGAAATGCTAGAAATTTCCTATAATTTTCCAACGCTTTTGGATAATTCTTTATCCTGTAATAACACAAACCAAGGTAATAGGTTGCGTCCGGAAGGGCTCCCGCGGTATCCATCATGATTGCATTACGGTAAGAGTGCATGGCTTCATCGTAATGACCATTGTCCTGGAGTGTTCGGCCAAGATAATAATGCCATTGTGAGTGGGTACTATCCATCGACAATGCTTTGCTAATTTCTTTCACAGCTTCATTTAGATTCTTTTTTTTGAACTGGGTTAATCCCAGGTTAAAATGAGGTTCTGCAAAACGGTCATTTGTTCTCTCTGCACTCAAAAAATTGTCGAGAGCCTTTTCGAAGTCGTTGAGGTTAAAATAGGCTTTGCCAATCGTATTATACATCTCCGAGATCATATTGGCTGAATTTGCCTTCCTGAGTGACCTTAACTCAAGGCACGCTTCCAGGTTCGTTGCACAATTTTTATAATCCTTCAGTGCAAAATATGCATTGCCAAGTTCTTTTTGTGCTAAATAAAATTGCGGGTTATAATGAATACTCTTGGTGAAGTCAGCGATAGCGTCAGTAGTCTTCCCCAACTGAAGATTCGCTAATCCCCTCTTGTAATATGCATCATGATAATTGGCCGATAATGAAAGTGAATACGCTTTGATTGATTCAGTGAAATTATTTTTGGAAAAATAACATTCACCCCTGACATAATAATAATAGCTCTTATATGGATTTACATTGATAGCGGCATCAATAAATATCAGAGCCGAATCAATGTTCCCGATGCGGAATGCATTCAATCCGCGTTCAAATATTATTTCTGCAGAACTATCAATTTTTTTAATATTTGTTGAATCAAGACCCTTTCGACGGGCGGAAATAAAATCACTTGCAGCGCTTTGAATATTGTTCATTTTGATTCTGACCATGCCACGATTATAATATGCAAAAGCACTATTGCTATCCAAACCAATAGCACGCGTGAAATAATCTTCGGCGCTGGAATAATCCTTCTTTTGACAATACAATACTCCTTTGTCAACATTCAGTTTTGATTTAAAAATCGGGTCGATGTTCTCTTGAGAAAGCATGGGGTCGATATCTTTTGTGGCCTGATCTAAGTTCCCGTTGAGCATGTGAAGATCCGACATTGCCTCGTGAACAGATATGTCGGTTGGATCTTTTGCCAAATAAGTCTTGTATTCGGTAAGCGCTTCAACGCTTCTATTCATGCGCCTGTACAGATCTGCGCGACAGCGAATTGTTTCCATATTATCATTGTCATAATCGTAGGATTTTGCGTAGTCTTGCAGCGCATCGTTGTAATTCTTGACTTGCTCGTTATAAGATTTTGTCAGCTGTCCCATTTTGTCAAGGCATTTTGCCCTTCCCAAATAATAATCTGAATTGGAATAAGCAGCATTCAACTTAGGCTTTTTAAGGTGTTCTGAATATTCCTTAATAGCAACCTTATAATATCCTGCTCTATATTTTTCTTCGAGATCAGCAAGAATTCTGAAGGAAGTATTAAGTTCTTTTATCCGAGCTTCATAGATATCTCTTTTCTTTGGCGCGAGGTCTATTGCCCTAGAGTATAGATTAATCGCTGTTTGGTAATTTCTTTTCTTCTCCTCGAGTCGCGCCTCGTTAACATATTGGCTGAATTTGTCCGCCGAGTCCATTGTTTCATCGATGCGCCCGGACGGATTGGTTTTGCTTTTTGGGTCAGCTATTACGATATTGTCTAAAAAATCATTTAAGGTATCGGCCGGATTGAAGAAGCCAATTCTTGAAATATAAAAGAGCCATTTGTTATTATTGCTTCTTTTTATAAAAATCTCTGCTACCCTTTTTGTAGGCTTGTACGGGTCAGAGGGATTTGACAAGCATTTATTTTTAAAAAAGGAAGTGAAATAGACATCTATATACATATTCCTTTTACCTTTTTTGACATTAGAAGACCTGACATCACTGAAGTATATAGAATTTGTGTCACTCTTTGAATAAAACGTGTTAAAGGCATTTAGATATTGGATGACTGGCAGTTCCGGAGAATTCGAGGAATTTGAATAAGCGGGATCGGTTATATCATCAGCAATGGCAACTTGGTTATTAAGAAAAAGTTTTTTGTCAACGTCTCCAAAACTCCCGTTGATCAAGTCCTTGATATCGGTACTTTCAGCTCCTGTGTAAGAAATAGTATTTAGCAGGTTGTTTAAGTATCTTCCTATTGTAATTTCTGATCTTGCTTTGATAACCTTGACGTCGCTCATAGTTATAGAATCTTGGGCACAGCACCAGTGAACCAAGCAACTACATCCAACAAAGAAAAGAATTACCCTGTACATGCAAATAACGGGTTTATCGTTAGATCAAGGTTTTTGAGGGTTAGTTACCACTTAATAATTTGTTTCTATAGTTTTCCATCTCCAACGAAGAAACTTTTTGCATTTGATTAATGAGCCAACCCGAGTTTAGTGCCTCCCTGGGAAAATTCTCTACAGTAAATATCCATTTGTCAGCGAGCAAAAAATGATATTTTATTTTGTTTACGTGTAGAAATTCAACTTCACGATTCCTGACAGCGTTGTAAAATTCCAACATATTGAACCCATTAAAATAGGAGTTTTCAAAGTAGTTTGATAAATTCTCTTTGTCTTCAAAAGCTCTCTTTAAGGACACAAAATTTATAGCGTGGCTGGTCGGACTGATGCAATTCGTTTTGATTTTGCTTTGAGTCATTTTTGTCACAAGTATCTTTGATTTTAGCACACTGGATCCGACGGCGACAATCATCCATTTAGAGCCTTTGTTTTGGGTCATTTCAATTTTCATAATTACAGGGATTACAATAGAAGTAGAATTGTATTTAAATTTGCATGTCAGTTCAGCATACCAGTTGTTTCCATAAAAATCGAGATAAATTGGTTTTTTCTTTCTTGTAACTTCTGAAATAAACTTATTTATGATACTACTGTCTCTCGACGAGTTTTCCTCGTTGAACAAACTCCTGATCAATAGCTTCCTGTCAATATTGAATTTGATATGATGGGCTTTGTAAACGGCCCTTATGAATGAGCCCGGGTCGTCATTAAACCGCTCAAAAAATTCATCTATTTCCTTGACCTCGTAAATAAAATGTTTTTCTTTCGCACCATCATCATTTGAATACACCTGACTGAAGAGACGATGTGGGCAAATAGATAAGGAAATAAAGACCAATAATTTTAAAACAAAAGATCTTGCCATATTAAAATGCAATTACTGTTTTGGGGCTTTCGTGCCCAATACCTCAACATCTGACAACATCACATCCCACTGTTGGATGGCATTACCACGGAAGTTCCGTTCGTAAACAATCAGTTGGACCTCTGTCGTTTTTTTAGTTTCATCTTCATAAACCAAACGTCCATCACTAAAGGCACGGAAAGTTTGTTCAAAGCTGACTAGTCCATAATACTTGCCGTCGGCTCCTTTACGAATATTGCTAACGTAATCCACGTGGGAGAAAGTGATGCCAATGCGCTCGTATCGAAGGTTTCTCAATTTCTCCAGAAACTCCCGAACCCTTAAATGTTTCTTTTCATCGCTATGTACGGAAGAAACTTCAATAATTGCCCCATCGACAAATAAACTGGTGGCCTGATCTACTGCGTTATCCTGCGCATCATTTCCTGCCTTTTTATCGCAAAGAATGTATAGGCAGCCTTGAAATTCTTTTATTTTAGCAAGCGCCTTTTTCTTGAATTCATCTTTTGAAACTTTGCCTGGTAATTCCTCCGGTGCAGGCCTTACAGTATCCTTACTTTTTGCATAATCAGCAAACACAACATTTTCATGAATTGGCCTAATGGCGCTGGCTATCTGCTCCAATGATATTTTGTCTGAACGCGCAGGAATTTTGCCGAAAGAGTTTAAAAGCAGCGAAATAAATAAAAGCGTCAGGAGACCGAAAGCACGGGCGTGGCGCATGAAATATCGGTGCTGGGTGCTTTGCCTGGTCAAAGAATCTCGCATATATATTATATTTTTTTGCCGTTAATTTCCTTCCTACGGCCAGTGATCAAACCATTTGTTGGCAATTGTTTTCCTTTCTTGGGAATTACAAATCATCAACCAGAAAAATCAGGTCTCCATAAATCTATTTTGGATAAGGATCATTGTTATTTCTTCTCAACAAGAAACCAAGTACTATTTCATGTGTACCTCTGCTCACTGTGTTCAGTTGGGTTATAGTATAATCATAAGAATAGCCGAGATTGAACGTGCTGCTGATATTGACTCCCAACATCGCTGCGTATCCCTGTTGATAACGATATGTAAATCCCAGCCAGAGCAAATTCTGGTATTGGATTTTAGCGTTTACGTCAAAGCCAATCGGAAGCGGCTGTATATACCTGATCATGACCGACGGCAGAATGTTGACGTCATCATTTACTAATATCTTATACCCCGCTGTCAAAAATGTATGCGGAATCAGTTTCCCTTTGAGCAACGTAACGCTGTTGGACGTGGTTGCTCCATCGCTGGAATTAATTGGAACAGAAACAATTTGTTGAGCAGACAATCCCAAAAAAAAGCTTTTATTCGATAACCAAAGACCAGCATTGACATCCGGCTCTAGCTTATTTAGATAGCCGCTTCCCAAAGCAGCCGGATCGATGGGATTTGTCTGTCCGAAATCTAGGCTTGCAACGTCCACGTTTACCTCCTGTACACCAACGGACAGGCCAAAACTTAGAGTGGTTTTGACACCCACAGGAACGTGATATGCGTAAGAGCCATACGCGGCAATTCGGCTAAGGGGACCTGTTTTATCATTTAGAATCGTAAAGCCAACTCCATGATGGGCCGGTGGCGCAGTATACTCCATCCAGAATTGTTTTGCACCCAGATTCTTAGCGTGAAGATCCGGGACTGTGGTAGGCGTTTCCCTGTCGTAATCTGTTTTTCCAAGTGGCGCGTGTACG
>DATMMJ010000493.1:0-4282 GCA_035569795.1 Puia sp.
AAAGATAGAAAGGGAAGACAAGAATAAGACCAGATCAACAATTCTACTTAGCGACCTCGGCCGGGCCTTTTATTTTATCATTACAGCGGAGCCTCCAAAATCGGGGATAGGCATATAATTTATTTTGTGTTCTGCGCAAAATTGTTCAACAGCTTTTCTGGCTCCTTTATAGTTGTCATTATTAAAATCATGAATGAATATATATCCTCCAGGAACTATCTTAGGATAAAAAAATTGAAGCCCGTTATATATAGGTTCATACAAGTCGGCATCTAAACTGACAAATACAAAACGATCATCCATATCTTTAGCCGATTCAGGGAAAAATCCTTTGACAGGTATGCATTTCTCTGGAAATGGCATCGATTTTAGGACTGAAGTTACAGACGTATCAGAAAAATCCTGTTCGCCAGTGGAAAATTTATTTTGAGTTTCACTTTTAATATCTCGGTTGTCAAACCCTTCAAAAGTATCCAAAAGATACAACGATCTATCGGGAAAAAATTGATTAATGTATCTTGCAAATTTTCCTTTGTAAACACCTAATTCAGCCACATTTCCTACTAATTTTTTTTTGCTTATTTCATAGCTTATCAATTCAAGTGCGGCAAGGCGGATATAATCAAAATAGTTCTTGTCGATCTCTCTTTTGCGATTTAAATATCCCAAAGAACTGCTGATGATGACATTTTTTCTTTGTAAGACCTTACCAAATAAATAGTTTGCTCCTTTAGCCAGCATTTTCAGCATAAGATGTTTTATTGCAAATGTAGATAATGAATGAATTAATTTTAAGCATTACCTTGAAAGGGGATTTGATCCATATTAACCAAGATATTCAAAGAAAGAAAGCTGAAAGTAAAAGGCTATTTGTGACAACAGCCCCACAAAATCTGCAGGGCTGTTGAAGTATCAAATATAATCTAAGGATAAATCTTAATAAATTAGCTTGTTAGACATTTTTAAATACTTGGATTTTAGGATATTAAGGTAACCTATTTGTTGATTGGTTATTGCTTTATTATAGATTCGTATTTCATCTATCACACCATTAAACCAGTATGGGAATAACGGGTTTTCATGTTTGCCAATAAAAAGATCATTTGAGTTAGGCGTAAATGTTTTTGTATTGGTATTAGCAATTGAATAAGCTAGTGCACCATTAACATAAAATTTTGCAGTACTTCCGTCGTAAGTGTATGCAATTGTGTACCATTGGTTTTTTTGTATCCACACACTATCACTCGAAGAAATGCCAGCGGCACCCGCATTTGAACCCTGTGGATTGTCATCTCCATAACTGCCGGTAAATATTTCTTGTGTTGTATCTACAGTTGGAGCGCAGGTAGTTGTACCATTATTAATTGCAAAAAAGTTAAGGTTGTAGAAGCCATTTGTAGTATAAGGGTATCCCTTCGAAAGAATTTGGTTGCCGTGACATTCCAATTCACTAAATCCATACACCTTGACAATTGCGTAAAGTGTAATATTATTTGGGTTGAGGCTTCCGCTATTCCTGACCTGCATATAACTGCTGGTTCCATTAAAAAGATAAGCATTGTTTTGATTCCCAAAGCGGTCAACAGTTGGAGTTGCATTGTTGAAGACAATATTGTTGTTATTACCGCTGCTATCATTTAGATTCCCTCCATTAAAATTATAATAGGCAACCAATCCATTTGATAGATTACCAAGCGTATCTATAATAGTGACAGTGTCTTTAATGACCAGCGTATCAATTTTAATTACAGTTGTCGTGTCGTGAACAGTCTGTTTTTGACAACTTGTGAAAGAAGTGCTGAAAAAAGCAAACATAAGAAATACAAGAAAACTTGCAAATAGCAGTTTAAATAGTCTCATAATTAAGGTTTTAGGGTTTTAATTTTTATCATCAAAGATACTCAATATATCCGAGAAACAAAGCAGCCCCGCGAAGAATCGCGGGGCCTTCTGCTTATGCTTAAACCAAAAAAATAATTTTATTGCGAGGCGCCATCACTTTGTGCTCTCTGCACTGCATAGTTGCCAACCTTTTGGCCTACCTGCAAGCCAACAGAGCAATCAATACTGTAATGGATGCCACCATATACTCTTGACAAAGATGCCTGCTGTGCAAGGGATGCATATTTGCTTGCATTTTCAGGAATGATTTCTGCTAGTATTGTTGCTGCTGCACCACTGAATGTGGAATGGCCGGAAATGTATGAAGGGAAATTAGGTATACCCGTAAGTGTTTTGATAGATGGGTTCATTTGTGTCGGGCGGGGATTGTAATAGTAATATTTCGTGTTCCAGCAAACGATGCCCGCATCCATGATGGCCATGTTGAGTAATGCCATATTTCTTGCCCACCTCACTTCGCTGAAATTCTTTGAAACGAAGTCTTCTGCCGCGATGGCATCCCAATGGCCGGGGGGTGTGTACGTACCGACCCCGTCAGCCCAAAATTGCACGGTAGCGATTTGGTCACGGCTTGGATTTTTAACGTAGCCATAGACTTCTGCTGTTGCTGATTGCATCTGGGTGCTATGCGTCAGAGGCGGTGGCGCCGGTCTTAAAGCAACTACCGTTGCCGAATCAAAAAGAAATGGTTTTACATTTCCAAAGAAAGGCAACATTGGGTTGCGTTTTGGCGTCTCCAGGCTATACCATGGTATCTCCCCCGTAGCAATGCAGTTTGTTTCCAGTTGTTTCCACTGTGCAGGTGTGCCCACGGCTGCGCCGGCCTTATCCGTTTTCGCTCGTGCCGTAAATAATTGGGCAACTTGTCTTCCAAGGGCCTCACCCGCAATGATATCGCTTCGTGCTGCAGCTCCTGATTGAATTGTTGCGAGCTCCTGCTCAAATAATCGTTGCTCTATGTTTGCTATCTCGTCGGGGAATAATAATTTCATCATCTCCGCTGTAACACCTGCCAACACTGCTGCTTCGGATGGATAGGATGGCAAATCTGTTTTTGCGGCAAGCGCATTTATTGAAGAATCGATTCGATAGGGGGCAGGCCGTTTATATAGGTTTTTGAAATACCAGCAAGCAACCAAAGCATCGTACTGCGCAGCGCTGACGTATGCATAGGCCCTTGCTGCATAGGGCGGATTTGAAAAAGGGAAAAGCGGATAGGCGAAGGGGTTAGCTGAACTGGGGATGGGATACGTACTGTCTGAGTTTTGAACAGGGGGCAAATTATATTTTGCGACTAATTCCCGCATGATCTCGTTCCATCTTAATACACCACCTGCTGCCCAGTATTTTATTTTTTGGAGATCACCACTGCTCAGGTTATGCTGATACCCCTTTATTTCATTCAAATCAGCAAGGTAAGCCGATGAATTAGTGGCTGCGGGGGCTACAACAAAGGTATCCGGTCTGGAAAGCAAAACTGTTTTCCAAGAGCCCGCATTTAGATCATCGTTGGCAGGATTCAGTGCACCCAAGTTAGCTGTCTTGTTGCTAATGCTCTTGTTGCATGCCTGCGGCAACAGGATACATGCGGTCACAGCGAAGAATGAATAAAATAAAATCTTCTTCATATCAGTTATTTTTTGATTGAACTTTTAGATTTGAATGTGAAAATATAATAACCGCCCACGTGCAGGCTCGTAGACTGGCCGACATTCCTTGGCTGTAGTATATTTTGCTGCCCAATCTTCACTCCCCCTATCACATATTCCCCTCCTGCAACCAATTCAAGGTGCGAAAAAAATGGCAAAGTGTATTTTGCATGTAGGCCAATGCTGGTGCTGTTCATGCGGTTGCTGACAAAAGGCATATCATTTCTTCTCATGTCAAAACCACCAAGCGTTGTCATATTCAAAACATTGGCTTCCGCAACCAGGTATTTTTTTCTAATCCCAAAGTCGAAATTAAAATTCAGCATATCGGGCATCTGCACTACGTTGGTGTAATGCATTTCCGTTGTGTAATAAGAAGTCCGGTCTAGCTTCACGTTGCTGCGCCATACATAAGCTCCTGAAAGCGTCGCATAGAAAATGCCTTTCTGATAATCTGCTGTTATGCGACCTGTCAGGTTGGTGCTGCCCAGCCCGATCGAGAGTGGCAGGAAATCAATCACATAATTGTGTGTTGGGGTGCTGATACCACCAACAGCGAACAAAGAAAGCTTTCCTTTTGCAACAGGGACAGTGATTGCTCTCCATTTTAAGAAAAGGCTTGCGTCCTGAAATCCTTTCATCCCGTGCAAAGTGCCTGCAGAAGCCTTTGTCCATATATAAGGCACGCTTGCAATCACATTCAGGTTATTTGTGATTCCAAAATTGCTCAT
>DATMMJ010000494.1:0-2120 GCA_035569795.1 Puia sp.
ATGTTGAAGAAAATATCTTAAAGCCTCTGCGACTGACCGATACCCATCCATTTCTTCCTGAAAAACTCTGGGGAGATAAAATGGCGACTGGTTACAACGGCATTCACCGAGATGGCCACAGAGATAAAATGCCTTTCTTTCAGGCAAAAGGGATTGCCCCTGCTGCAGGATTTTCTTCTAGCGCAGAAGACCTTGGCCGTTTCGCAAGTTGGCAGTTCCGCTTACTCTCGAAAGGTGGCAAGGAAATCATAAGGGCTTCTACTTTGCGCGATATGCAACGCGTGCAGTTTTTAGACCCCGACTGGAAAACAGCTTACGGCTTAGGGTTTGCAGTGCAGGATTTTAATGGCACCACATTGGTGGGCCATGGAGGTTCCTGCCCGGGTTATCTTTCTTTATTGACGATGGACACAAAAGAAAAACTAGCCATTGTAGTCATGATCAATGCGCAAGGCGAGTCATTGCCAAAATACGAGGATGCCATCTACAATGTGCTCAAAAAAGCAATTCGTCCCGACAACAAATGGGTAAATGACACTGCCAGCCTAGATGCATACACTGGCAACTATGATGCCTATGCCTTTGGTAGTGAAATACTGGTCTTTAAATGGCAGGGGAAATTGGCCATGGTAAATCTAAGATCTGTGAACCCCGCAAATGATATGCTTTTTTTAAAACATGTAGCTGGGGATATCTTTAAGAGGATTCGAAAGGACGAAACATTGGGTGAAGAAATCAGTTTCAGCAGGGATAAAGATGGAAGGATTAACAGGTTCTGGCAGTTTAGTAATTACCACGATAAGATACCCTGATAATAATTCAAAAACTGCGGGCGATACTAATTGGATGCTTATCTTCAAATCAAATACCACTCAAGAATATCACAATAGCGGAGGCTCAATGGGGCCAGGGTTGTTTGAGCCGATATGTAGCAGATTCCGGGGCGCCCAATACTAATGAGCGGCCCGGGTCGACCAGTGTGCATTGCGCAATTTCCAGCCTTCCTTTCTGCGATGAACAAGAGCTGTGAAATATCCGTTTTCCGGATTTGTCTTTCCCGAAGGGTCTCTAATTTCTTCATGGTAATAAGCTCGTGCGTCAGCCCAATTAGGGCTGATCGGATCAATGCTTATATTGCTCCATTGCAACTTAATTTTGGGCATGATCTTGACAAGGACAGAATCGATGAAAACTTTTGCCGAATCATGGTTTGGAAATACCAGTTCACCTTGGGAGGCCATATAGAAGCTCGGTTCATTTTCAAAATAGCCGAGCCATGCAACAGGACCATTTTGCGAGACATTTTGAGAAACTGAAGTAAGCATCATCCTAACGCTGTCCTGAACTCGAGAAAACTCGTCCGATGTGAGACTCTCTGTATTGGTGCTGCAAGAAAAAGCAAGCACAGTAAATAGTATAAAAAATATTTTTTTTGTCATCGGTGAAAGCTTTTGTTATTTATTTGGTGAAATATTTTACTGGACAAAATGAGGCTGTATAAATTTAAGGCTTTTATCATTTTGCTCAAACCAATAATAGGGTTGCCTTAAAGTAAAATATTTTGCTTCGACCCATGAGATGGGCGGCACTACGCGGGACGCTTAGCAGCGCCGGTCAAATGGCTTATAATAATGTATAGCAGCAAATGTTCTATCTTGATTTAACCTCAGCATCAAGCTCCCTGCGTCCAGAGGTAGCTTAAACACTACAAAAAATAAGGGTCTTGAAGCACATGGGATTTAGAGCACGCACTATTTTTCGTTGCCAGTAAACAAGCAATCTTTACATCACTGAATCCGATAGACCTGTGAGCATTTCTGGAACCGTTTTCGATCCCTACCCCTTGAAAGAATCCTTATGAAAACCTTCCCTGACCGGAGAGGCGCACCGCAAGCAATGTTGGCAATCAAAACAGGAAAAAATTCGCAAATCTATTTCTGTAAAATGACCGTCCCTCATTTGATTCCAGCAACCTGTTGCAAGCAGGTGTGCCTTTCTTTTTAATCCCACGAATCAGTGGTAACAGGTTCTCAAGCATTATATTCACCTTTTCCGCTTGGAGGCAAACCAATACTTCCAATTTTATATTTAGAAATAGCCGGTTGTTTTATTTCTGCCAG
>DATMMJ010000495.1:0-6717 GCA_035569795.1 Puia sp.
TGATTGCTTTTGCAAATGCCTTGAAGGTCGCTTCTATTTTATGATGCTCGTTTTCCCCTTTGCATTCAATATTCAGCGTGCATTTGGCTCCATCTGAAAATGATTTAAAAAAATGGAAAAACATTTCAGTGGGCATCTCTCCTATTTTTTCTCGTTTAAATTCCGAGTTCCAAACAATCCAATTGCGTCCACCAAAATCAATGAGCACTTTGGCTTCGGCTTCATCCATCGGCAATGAAAAGCCATAGCGCTCCATGCCGCGTTTATCTGCCAGCGCTTTTGCGAAAGCCTCGCCCAGCGCAATTCCTGTGTCCTCAATGGTGTGATGCTCATCCACATACAAATCACCGTCCACGACTATTTTCAAATTCATCTTGCCATGTCTTGGGATTTGCTCGAGCATGTGATCAAAGAATCCAATGCCCGTTCTAATGTCGGCATTGCCGTTGCCATCCACATTTAAATCAATTGTTATTTTTGTTTCGTTGGTACTCCGCTCATGTACAATATGTCTCAAACCAAGTTTTAGAAATTCATATATTCTGCTCCATGCTGTTGTTTCTAGTGCAATACTTTGCTCTAGTTCAGCGCGTGAATTACTGATTTCGGTTCCACCTAAATCAGGGTTATTATTCAACCAAAATGCCTTGCAGCCAAGGTTTTTAGCCAACTGCACGTCGGTGATCCGGTCCCCAATCACAAATGAATTGGCTATATCGTAGGCGTCACTATTTAGATACTGGGTGAGCATACCCGTACCTGGTTTGCGCGTAGGCGCATTGTCCTGCGGGAAAGTCCGGTCAATATGCACCGCACTAAAATGAATGCCCTCATTGCCAAAAGCCCTGATCAAAAAGTCCTGCACAGGCCAGAAAGTGTTTTCAGGAAAGCCAGGACTGCCAAGGCCATCCTGATTTGTGACCATCAACAGCTCATATTCAAATTCACGCGCGATCTTTCCCATAAACTCAAAAACAGCTGGATAAAATACCAGCTTCTCGAAAGAATCAATCTGATAAGTAGGAGGCGCTTCGCGAATCAATGTCCCGTCCCGGTCAATGAATAAAATTCTTTTCATTAATAATTTTTTTCAGCTATCACCGCTGATCAGCAGCGGGGCCCTATTTTACCAAACTAAAAATAGTACAATCTATTTCGTTTTTGCTCTCACAGCTTTTACTTCTCCTGCTGTCAGGGGTTTTGCTTTATTACCAAAACTGTTTCGCACATAGGTGAGTACATCTGCGATTTGCTGATCGCTGAGATCGGCGTGCGATGCCATCACATTATGATAGGAATCTCCATCAATCTCCACTCCGGTTGTCATTCCTTTCAATACGATTTGAATCAACTGAGTTTTTTCTCCAAGTACCCATTTTGTTTTAATTAATGGGGGGTTCATATTCTGGACCCCTCCTCCATCCGCCTGATGGCAGGTAAGGCATCTTTCGGTATACACTTTTTTACCACGATCAACCGATGCAGCAAATGTATTTTGATTTGGTGCAGAAGGTTTTGTTTGGGACATTAGCAACGCACTTAAACAAAATAGTATACCCATAACGGTTAAAAAGGACGATTTTTTCATTCTTCCAGTGTAAATTATCAGGAATTAATTATTTCCCATTGTATGTAATTTTCCAAATAGTTCCCTTTAAATCATCGGAAACATACAAAGAACCATCGGGCCCCTGCGCCAACCCGCAAGGACGGTGTTTTGCGCGGCCTGATGCAGTCAGCGCTGGGCCACCTGAAAAATTATCGGCAAATATTTCCCATGGACCACTTGGCTTGCCATCCTTAAAGGGAACGAATGCAACCAGAAAGCCTTGCTGCGGTTCTGGTGCCCTGTTCCAGGAGCCGTGAAATGCTATGAATGCCCCATTCCTATATTTTTCAGGGAATTTGGTTCCTGTATAAAATAACAGACCATTAGGCGCCAGGTGTCCAGGAAATGCATATACCGGATCTTGGGCATCTTCTCCGGCCGTCTTCTTCCCATCACCTCCAAACTCAGGAGCCAATATTTTTTTGTGCTGGAGCTGATCATAATAAATATACGGCCACCCACAGTTTGAACCGCTATGGAGTTCGTACAAGCATTCTGCTGGCAATTCCGCGCTTTGTTTTACATCATACATATCAGGGTATAAATCATGCAGCTGATCTCTTCCATGCTGCATCACAAACAATGTATTGGTGGCCGTGTTCCAATCCAGCCCTACTACATTGCGCAGTCCTGTCGCATAACGCGTACCATCACCATAGGTTTGATTTTGCTTATCTGCTTTGAACTGCCAGATGCCACCTGCGGAATCAAGTATAGGACAGGGTTTCATGCCCGGGGAGCCTCTTTGCCTGTCATCTACCTGGCATGCATTTGAATAAGCGCCAATGTTAACATACAGACTGCCGTTATTATCCAATGCAATCGCTTTAGGTTCATGCTCATGCCTAGAAAGCAGGCCGGTAACAATTTTTTCTGGCTTATCAGGATTTGTGATATTATTGTTTCCATCTAACTTAAACCGGAAAACTTCTTCGTCCGTAGAAGCGTACAGATAACCCCCTTTTATTGCAATGCCTGTCCCAGCGATGCTGCTGAAACCCGTTATATCATCGGCTTTACCATCCCCATTGGTATCGCGCAAGCGGTAAATCCCCTTGCCATTTTTAAGATTTGCTAATTTTACATACACGTCGCCGTTAGTATTTACAGCGATATGCCTGGCGTGGCCCAGTCCGTCAGCAAATACAGTAGCTTTAAAGCCTTCAGGTAATTTCAAGATGACATCATCCGCACTACCTGTATTGTTTACTACTTTGGTTGTGTCTGAAGCGCATGCGCTCAAAGAAAAAATACATAACAAAACAGGGAAGTAAAACGGTTTAAATAATAACTGTTTCATATTATTTTCATTGATTTTTTGGTAAACAAAATTGAAGGTACACATTCCTTAAAATGAAAACTGCGCCAAAACTGTTATCAATTCCTTATTTTCACCTTCGCTACCAACGGTAATGCGCAGACAACCTGCACACAATTCAACCCTGCTCCTGTCGCGGACCACAATTTGCTTCTGCAATAAATAATCATAGACTGCATTTGCATCGGCCACTTTTACTAACAAAAAATTTGCATCACTAGGATAAACCTTCAATACAGCAGGCAGAAGAGCTAGTTGCTCTTTCAATTTTTCCCGCATTTCAACGATTGCATTTATCATTTCGTTCACCTGTCCCACCTGCTGGAGTGCTTTTAAAGCAAGTTGTTGAGACGATTGATTGATATTATAGGGAGGCTTCACTTTATTATAAATAGCTATTATTTCCTCACTCGCAAAAGCCATGCCCATCCTCAGCCCGGCGAGTCCCCATGCTTTACTCAAGGTCTGGAGAACAACCAGGTTCGGATATTCGGCCAATTCCTGTATAAAAGATCTATGACGCGAAAAATTAATATAAGCTTCATCAATCACCACCAGACCGTGGAAATTATTGAGCACGGTTTCAATGTCTTCCCGATGCATAGAATTGCCAGAAGGATTATTCGGGGAACAAATCCAAATAATCTTCGTATGGTCGTCAACCATGCCTTCCAGATGAATCAGATCAAGCTGAAAATCATCCATAAGTAAGGCCCTGCGCACCTCCACATCATTGATATGAGCGCTCACCTCATACATGCCGTAGGTAGGTGGATTGATGATCACATTGTCTTTTCCCGGATTACAGAAAGCACGAAATAAAATATCAATGCATTCGTCGCTGCCGTTTCCTAAAAAAATATTTTTGGACTGCACACCTTTTATCTTGCTCAGCGCTTCTTTAACCTTCCATTGCAGCGGGTCGGGATAGCGGTTATACCAAACCGTTAGCGGCGAGCCCAGACTATTCTCATTAGCATCCAGAAACACCTTCGCCTCTCCGGGAAACTCATCCCTTGCAGAGGAATACGGCACGAGCTTCTTTATGTTTTCCCTTAATAAATTCTCTGGCCGGAACATTTCTATTATTTGTTTGTGGGCTATTGTCCAAACCCTGGTTTTGGCATGATTATTTGAATATTTCTGATGCCCATGCCCCGGGGGAATCACCCCAGCCAGAACACCCTAGTTATTTAAGACGCGCCCTCACTGCATTTACATGCCCTTGTAATCCTTCGGCCGCTGCCATCACTTCCACCGTTTTTGATATTTTTCTTAGCCCTTCCGCTGATAATTCCTGGAACGTGATTTTCTTTACAAAGCTATCCATGCTAACGCCGCTATAAGATTTTGCAAACCCATTGGTGGGCAATGTGTGGTTGGTGCCGCTTGCATAATCCCCTGCGCTTTCCGGAGAATAATGACCAATAAAGACCGAACCCGCATTGATTACTTTACCCGCAAGCATTTTCGCATTTTTACAACTCAGGATTAAATGTTCAGGAGCATATTCGTTTAATATATTGATGGCTTCTTGGGGATTTCTCACCAAAATGATTTTGCTATTCGCTAATGATTTTTTTGCAATTTGTTTTCGGGGCAACTGTTCTAATTGTTTTGCCAACTCCGTAAGTGTGTCGCTAATAGTTGACTGCGTATTGCAAACTAAAAGCACCTGGCTATCTGGCCCGTGTTCAGCCTGGGACAATAAGTCCGCCGCGACAAATGATGCATCTGCGGTTGCATCTGCAAACACCGCCACTTCGCTCGGCCCGGCAGGCAGATCCACGGCCACGCCATCAAGCTGAACCAGCTGCTTCGCACAAGTTATAAATTGATTGCCTGGCCCAAAAATCTTGTTTACCGACGCAATTGTTTTAGTGCCATAAGCCAGTGCCGCAATCGCCTGCACACCGCCGATTTTGTATACTTCATGAATTCCGAGCAAATGTGCAACAAACAAGATAGCGGGATGCAGCCTGCCATTTTTTCCAGGGGGAGAGCAAACAACAATTCGCTTACACCCAGCAAGGGTAGCAGGTATTCCAAGCATCAACAGAGTGGAAAACAAGGGAGCTGTTCCACCGGGTACATATAACCCAACTTTTTCAATTGCTACATTTTTACGCCAGCACTGTATGCCTGGCATGGTTTGGATTATTTCAACGGGCCGCAATTGTCCAGCATGAAATTTTTCAATATTGTTCTTTGCATTGGTGATTGCCTGCTTTAAATCCTTAGTGATCAATTTTTCGGCGCCGGCGATTTCTGATTTTGACGTTACGAAACTTTTCAATTGCACCCCATCAAATGCTTCTGTGTATTCCCTCACTGCGGTATCCCCATGCTTTTTTACATTATTCAATACTTTCCTCACTTTTTTTTCCAGTGAAGAACCATTGGTAAAAGGCCGTTGTAAAATCTTAACCCAATCGATTTGTTTCGGATATTTTATTATTTGCATTGTAGCTGCTTATTAATTCGTCTCACAGGATTAGATAATCATTTTCTCGATGGGCACGACCAATATCCCTTGCGCACCTGCAGATTTCAGCTGCTCAATAATATCCCAAAAATCATTTTCATTCAATACACTATGCACGCTGCTCCAGCCTGCTTCGGCTAAAGGTAGGACAGTAGGACTTTTCATGCCAGGCAATAAACCAATGATTTCATGCAATTTGTCATTCGGTGCATTCAACAAAATATATTTATTGTTTTTTGCTTTTTTAACTGATTGTATCCGGAACAATAATTTGTCCAGCAATTTTTGTTGCCCCGCATTCAGCTTATTGTTTTTTACGAGCACGGTGCGCGACTGCAAAATAGTTTCTGCTTCCTGCAGGCCGTTCATAAATAACGTAGAACCGCTGCTAACAATGTCGCAAATTGCATCTGCAAGGCCAATGCCCGGAGCAATCTCCACACTGCCGCTGATCTCGTGTATCTCTGCGGCAACATTGTTTTTATCCAGAAATTTCTTCAATAAAACTGGGTACGATGTCGCTATTCGTTTTCCATTCAGATAAGAAGCTCCCTGGTACACTTCTCCCTTTCTAACGGCAATGCTTAGTCGGCAAGTGGCGAAGCCCAGCTCCTCAACTACTGTTACCTTCTTATTGCTCTCGTATACCACATTCTCTCCAATAATGCCAATATCCGCAACAGCATCTTCAACATACTGCGGGATATCATCGTCCCTGAAAAAATAAACTTCCAGTGGGAAATTGCTTGCTTCTGTTTTTAGCTTATTCACCCCGTTTACCACATCAATGCCGCATTCCTTGAGCAAACTGACGGAACCATCGTGCAGCCGGCCGCTTTTCTGTATCGCTATTTTAAGTTTGTCCTTAAACATCTATTAGTTATTTTACCAACTGATAAAGCCCAGCATTTTTCTAAACGCTTCCAATTAAAAAAGGCTTACAAATGTAAGCCCTGGAAGTTTATTGTGATTGCACAAAAGACCGCTGGCTTACCTTTGCAGGCAAGTAATATGACGGTGGATATGCAAAATATATTTCATGATCGTCCGCAAAAATAATGGCTAATTGGGTTTCATCAAAATTTTATTATGGCACACATAAAAAAAAAGAATACAAAGAATTAAAAGCAATCAACCTACAGTAGTAGTTAGCAGTAACCCTTGAGAAACAAATCAGCAACAAAAATCAAAAGATTTTTATTGCTAACTTACAGACCAAACCCACTAATATGACACTGTTTTTACGTTTCTTTCTAGTGCTTGCAGCTATTGTCTTGGTGTTTGCCTTTGCAGGCAGGCAGGTTG
>DATMMJ010000496.1:0-4796 GCA_035569795.1 Puia sp.
ATCCGGGCTGCAAAATTAACAGAACTACCCCAAATAAAAAACCGCCCGAAGGCGGTTCCCTATTTAATTAAAATCTTTGGCTTTGGGAAGTATATCTCCCGGCGCTTTTAGTTTAGAGTTGTTCTTGCTATAACTAAAATAAATCAGCAGCCCTAGTAACATCCACACAAATGCGCTGAGCAGCGTTTCATTCGGCAGACTCACAATCATGGCAGAGCATATTATTACACCCAGTATCGGCACCAAGGGTACCAGTGGCGTCTTGAATGGCCGCTTTAAACCCGGATCTTTTCTGCGTAAAATCATGACGCCAAAACATACGAGCACAAATGCAAGCAGCGTACCGATGGAGGTAAGATCTCCTGCCACGGTTCCAGGCACAAAGGCAGCGAACAAACCTACAAAAATAAAAAGAATGATATTGCATTTATATGGGGTCCTGAATTTTGGGTGAAGGTCTGAAAACACTTTTGGCAACAACCCATCCGTACTCATCGTATAGAAAACTCTCGATTGCCCCATGAGCATCACTAGAATCACCGACGAGAAACCTGCAAGTATTGCCACCGTTACCAAAGTAGCGAGCCAGTGGTAGCCATGCATATAAGTGTCTATCGCGTAAGCTACGGATGCTTCTTTTCCGGCCTTGATAAAATCGGTATACGGTGCAACACCAGTCAGTACATAAGAAAATAAGATGTATAAAATAGTACAAATAACCAGTGACCCGAGAATGCCCATAGGCATATCTTTTTTTGGATTTTTTGCTTCCTGCGCTGCAGTGGAAACCGCGTCAAAACCGATAAACGCAAAAAATACAATTCCCGCACCGGTCAATACTCCGCCCCACCCGTGTCGAAAAAAATCACTGTAGGAATATAAACTGCCATCAGGCTGTACGGCAGGCGGCGCATCTGCAGGAATTAAGTAGGGCGTATGATTGGCAGGATTGATATATCCCCAGCCAATAACAATAAACACCAAAACAATGGCAACTTTTATAGTGACAATCACGGCATTCACTGTGGCAGATTCACTGGTTCCTTTGATTAAGAGTAATGATAAAATAAGTAAAATTAACAGCGCAGGTGCGTTGATAATGCCATGATGCATCACATTACTTGCGTCGAGCGCTTTTTCTAAAGGCGAGTGGCACCATTCATACGGTATGCGCTTACCCACAAGGGTGTTCAAATATTCGCTCCAAGATATTGAAACAGTGGCTGCGCCCAATGCATATTCTAGTATCAGTGCCCAGCCAATGATCCACGCAATGATCTCGCCCATCGTTGCATACGCATATGTATAAGCGCTGCCGGCAATCGGGATGATGGATGCAAACTCTGCATAACATAATCCTGCAAATGCACAACCAATGGCCGCAATGATAAATGAAACGGTTACGGCAGGGCCTGCATGCTGCCCTGCAGCCAGGGCCGTCCGGACAAAAAGCCCCGCCCCAATGATTGCCCCAATACCTAAGGCAACAAGGCTCCCCGCGCCCAGTGTGCGCTTAAGGCCTTTTTCCGAATCATCAGCTTGCGCAAGCAAAGTGGAGAGCGATTTTTTTCTTGTTAAACTCATACAATGGATTATGGGTGAAAGAAGTATTGATGGAAAATAAAGCTTGTAAAATACTCAAATATTCAATACCCTTTTTAATTCTTTTTCATAAAGGATTGATTTAAGCCATTGAAAGTTTTGTCAAATCAATATTTTTCGATTTTTTGCACTATCATTACCTTAACTGCTCATGAATAGGATCAGCCTCACAGGATGGATATTAATTGCGATGCTCGGCGGGATCATTACCGGGCTAATTATTCATTATAATAGTTCCGCCGAATCAATCGCTAGTTTTTCTTCCGGGTTTTCCATACTAACAGATATTTTTCTTCGATTAATAAAAATGATCATTGCTCCCCTTGTATTTTCAACACTGGTGGTGGGCATTGCAAAACTGGGCGACATAAAAGCAGTTGGGCGCATCGGCGGGAAAACTTTGCTATGGTTCATCGGGGCCTCCCTGTTATCCCTTGTGTTTGGGCTAGTAATAATGAATATTTTAAAACTCGGACAAAACCTGAACCTTCCACTTCCGGCAGCGGGTGCAAAATCTGCAATTGAGCAATCTTCCCTATCATTTAAGAATTTTGTCGAGCATGTGTTCCCGTCAAGTGTCGTGCAAGCTATGGCCAGTAATGAAATATTACAGATTGTAGTGTTCTCTATATTTTTTGGGGTAGCGACTGCTGCAATTGGTGAACATGGTAAAATTGTCATCAAGGCTCTGGATGCGGTGGCCCATGTGGTGTTGAAAATTACAGGCTATGTGATGAATTTTGCTCCCATAGCTGCTTTCGCGGCAATAGCGGCTATACTATCCATTAAAGGACCTGAAATTTTATTCACTTATGGCAAATTCATCATCAGTTTTTATGCAGGCATTCTTTGCCTTTGGGCTTTGCTGATGTTAATCGCTTCGTTGTTTATAGGAAGGCGTGTAATAAAACTTGTTGTCAGTGTAAAAGAGGCGGTGCTGCTCGCCTTCAGCACGGCCAGTTCTGAAGCAGCATTTCCGGGATTGATTTTGAAGCTGGAGGAATTTGGATGCCCGAATAAAATTGTGAGCTTTGTGTTGCCTTTGGGATATTCTTTTAATTTGGACGGCAGCATGCTGTATATGACTTTTGCATCTTTATTTATCGCGCAGGCATATGACATGCACATGCCGCTCATGCAACAAATTTCTATGTTATTGGTCTTGATGCTCACCAGTAAAGGGATTGCAGGAGTACCCAGGGCATCGCTGGTGGTAATAGCAGGAACCCTCTCTATGTTCAATATCCCTCAACAAGGCTTATTATTGCTGTTGGGTATTGACCAGATTCTCGATATGGCAAGAAGCGCTACCAATGTCGTGGGCAACAGTATTGCAACTGCAGTGGTGAGCAAAATGGAGGGTAGTCTCGGCGAAGCCTTACCAGCTAGTGAAATAATAATTTGACCAATTTTTTTTTTGAAGTAGGATTACTATAAAATGATTATCATTCAAGCAACCAATTATTATGCAGTTATTAGCGATCACATTTAAAGATTTATTGAACCCGGAGTTCTATATCAATAACGGAGGTTTGTGGGTGTTGCTTTTTATTGTTTTTGCTGAAACAGGACTGATGCTGGGATTTTTCCTACCGGGAGACAGCTTGCTTTTTGTGGCAGGGATTTTCAGCCAGAAATTAGTGGATAAATTGATTCCGGGCGGATCGGGCAGAGATATTACAGACCTGTTGATTTTGCTTGTGTTGATTTCTCTGTGCGGTATCACCGGAAACATGGTGGGCTATTGGTTCGGCAAGAAGAGCGGTCCGTTCCTGTTCCATAGAAAAGATAATTTTTTGTTCAAGAAGAGATATTTGTACGATGCGAAAGAATTTTATGACAAGCATGGAGGCCAGGCAATTGTTTTCGCTCGCTTTGTGCCAATTATCCGAACGTTTGCTCCCATCGTTGCAGGCATCGTGAGCATGGATAAAAAGAAATTCACTTACTATAACATCGTCGGTTGCGTGGCCTGGGTTTTTGCGATGCTTTTTGCGGGTCATTATCTTGACAAACTGTTCCTTACTAAATTTAATTTTGATCTGAAAAAGCATCTGGAGGTAATTGTAGTGGCCATTATACTGATCACTACTTTACCCGTACTCTATAAATTATTTTTTGGCAAGAGGAAAAGTTCGTCTGAGCAAAACCCGTCTTAAAAATATCCAGCAGATGGAGCAAAAGAATCATTCTGTCTTCAACATCGCAGTCATTGTGGGAGCTTTGGGGTATTTCGTGGATATTTATGATTTGCTTCTTTTCAGCATCATCCGCGTTCCTTCATTAAAAACTCTAGGCCTGAACAGTGACCAGATTGCAAAAGAAGGGCTGCACATTATCAATATACAGATGCTGGGACTATTGATAGGCGGCATTATCTGGGGTGTTTTAGGAGACAAAAAAGGAAGGCTTAAAGTTTTATTCGCCTCTATTATTTTGTACTCGCTCGGCAATATCGCCAACGGGTTTGTCCATACCGTGGACCAATATGCATGGGTGCGTTTTATTACAGGTATTGGACTAGCGGGAGAACTCGGAGCTGGTATTACTCTAGTGAGCGAACTGATGCCCAAAGAAAAAAGGGGGATCGCCACCTCGATGGTAGCGGGCATCGGGCTTAGCGGAGCAGTGCTTGCTTATTTTGTACGGCAGCAATTTGTCTCTCCAGATGGCAATGGTTGGCGAACATGCTATTTTATTGGAGGAGGACTTGGATTCCTGTTATTGTTTCTGCGCATTGGTGTACTGGAATCAAACATGTTCAAAACAATTGAGCAAAGCGCTAATGTGAAGAAAGGAGATTTCCTGATGCTGTTTACCAGTGGTAAGCGATTGAAAAAATATCTTACTGCCATTCTCATTGCACTTCCTAATTGGTATGTAATTGGCATTTTGATATCGTTCTCTGATAAGTTTGCTATCAAGATGAATGTACATGGCGCTGTAGATCCAGGTAAAGCAATTATGGTGGCTTATGCAGCCATTTCTATAGGCGACATTTTGATTGGTTTTATAAGCCAATGGTTGAAAAGCAGGAAAAAATCTCTTTTCCTGTTTCATATCATTACTGCTTTTGCAGTGGTGTGGTACTTCAATTTGCACGACCAATCTGCCAGTAGCGTTTATCTGGTATGCGTGTTCCTGGGTTTTGGCACAGGCTTCTGGGCAATGTTCGTTACTATGGCGGCTGAGCA
>DATMMJ010000497.1:0-4893 GCA_035569795.1 Puia sp.
AGGCATTTAAAATGAAAAAGAAATTCTCCAGTCTCAATCATGTATTCAGCATCGCTTCCAGTGATAACATGATCAGCATGGGTGTCCAAAAAAGTAACCTGTTTTTGAAGCCGTTCAGCAAAACAAATATCATCGGCATCAAACCTGGCTACGTATTTTCCTTTTGCCCCTTTAATCCCTGTATTTAATGCCTTGGATAATCCTTCGTGCACCTTGTTTAGTAGGACAATTCTTTTGTCTGTAAAATCTCTGATGATCTCTTCGGTCTTGTCTGTCGAGCCATCATTAATAATCAATAATTCAAAATCCATAAATGTTTGATTTAAGACCGAATCGATAGCATCTCGGATATAAGGTTCCGCATTATATACGGGCATTAGCACAGTTACAATCACTTCATTCATCATGATGGTCAGGTTTTGCATTTTGTTTAACATTCAAAAACATCAGCAATTCAAAAATGGGCACAATGGATAATTGTTCAAACCAATAGCCAGTCGCAAATGCGCTCAACATAATAATCAGGTAAGCAATTGAAAAGGAAAAATCATTTGTGCGTTTCAAAAAAAAGCCAACATAAAAGAGCAGGAAAGCCGCAATGCCAGCAAGCCCATATTCTCCTGCCAATTGGTCGTATGTTGAATCGGGCGTGTTGACAACAGAATGCAGTTCTGCCTGTCTGGCGAAATAATATAGAAAAATGGTTAAATGGTTTTCATTAAAATCGGGATTGAGGTATGCGTATCTGGCGGGGTAATATCCCGCAATGTTTAAACCGGTAACGCGAAATGCCAACTTAGATGAGAAATTACCCATTCCGTTTCCTGTTATAAATTTCCACGGATGTTGTTTAAAGAAAGTCACCGTTTGCATCATAGCGATGACCTTTCCTGGAGTTGTGTACCATCCGTCTTTTATTGTGAGAACAGAGGAATCCAGTTTTTTTTGCTTTACAAAATGTATCAGCTCTTTTTGTTGTTGCGTGGTATCGTTGCGATTTTGATATGGCGGTGAATTGATATTTGGCGCAGGAACAAAGGGCTTTGATCCGGCACTATTTGGTATTGGCGCTGCCGCCTTACTTTGCATTTGCATTTTGCAATATTCGCTGTCCAGGTAAGCCTGTGCAAGCTTTTGCTTTTGTTCTTCGGGGCTTGCAATAGAATTGGTTTTCTCTACAGCAATCGAGGGTTGCTTTTTTGTAAGCCCTTTTATTATTAGAGATTCCGCATACTGGTGGTTCTGTGGAGAGACCTTTGCCATGAAAATGACAAAGAGAAATATGCAAATGGCAATAATACTTTTTTGATCCCTGGTGCTATTGAAAACAAATAAGTAAACAAGCACAACAGTTATCAATATACTAGTCAGGTTGCTCCCCGTCAGCAATAAGATTGCCATACTTAGCAGAACCATGCGCATTTCTTTTCTTTGCAAAAAATAAACTATGCCAAATGCATTTAAGAAAGCATTTGTGGTTGACGTGTCAAATGTTAATCCTTTGATATTATCCCCAGTACCAATGAAATACTTTTGAAACATACCCTGATATTGATATGGATTGATAGCGCCAGTCTCAAAGATTATTTGCAAAAGATTTGCCATGGAAAACGCTGCATTAATCACGAAAAAAGCTATGAGCGTATTTTGTATTATTTCCGTGCCGGAATTTTCGACGGTCAATTTTATCTGATGGATAGCGAGGATACAGAGGAGCCAGTAGAATATCCCGCCGATGAAACCTATGTCATAGTTTAGATTTGGGTAAAGCCTATACAAAGCGAGGTTCAGCAATCCGGTCGCCATTACTATAACATAGAACATGGGAAGCCTTGATTGGCGTAGCTTAAAGTCAAAACGAAAGTTGAAGCGGAGCAGGTAAATAAAGGCAATCGCAAATATTTTCACTATCAATTTCACATTCATGAACAGCAGCAGGAAGATTAATAATTGCCAGTCAATTTTAGCAATTGCTCTTTTTAAGAAATGATATGTTATTGTATCCCTCATGTAAAGGCTCCAAGCTCTACAAGGCACAAAAGCCTTTCAGGCAAAAAAAATTTCTTTTTTTTTGCGGAATTTTTTTTGCAAATAAATTAATGATTATACCTAAAACCGTCTGCTTATCCCAATATTAAGGCCCCCGCTCGTAATGGGCAGGCTGCCTTTCCCGATCCCTGCAAATGGAAGTTTTACATAAGGCTCAATCCTGATGTCACCGATTTTCCCCATGCGATGCTCGTAACCTAGACTCAAGTTCATTATAGAAAACCAGTTTTGTGTTGAGTGATAGTAGGAATGATCGCCATAGCCTGGACTTCCATAGTACTTATATCCGTAACCGTAAGCTTCCTTACTCATGAGATAGGATGACAGCCCCAGCACTGCAAAAATCGATGTGTTTTTTGTTTGCTTTATGTTGTATCTGACGTCCAAAGGTATCTCAAACATATTGCAGGATCCATTCACATAGTCAAGTTCAATATTCGGGTCATTGAAATAGGGTATATTTGTTTTGTTAAAATATTCCCCGATGCTGTAATATTTTTTTGTGTCCCAGTATACTCCCGTTTCTACACTCAGCCTGGTACGGCCGAAATGGTATCCCAACAATATTCCAACCGAATTTCCCACTCCTTTTACTGACTGGAATTTTACCGTACTGATATCTGCCCCAAGCATAACTCCCGCATAAAAGTGAGAATTCCTTTTAATATGAACAGTGCTCCTTGCAAGCTTCTTATCATTTGTATTTATTGGCTGCAATACAGCATCATTTTTGTTTGCAGCGGTCTGTGGCAGAGGAGCAACCTTGCTACTGATCGCATCGTCATTCTCTTTTGTTGAGATATCCTGAGAAGTACCGGTTTGATTTTTTGGGACCTCTACTTCAATACGGGACGTGTTATCTTCTATTAAAGTTGTTTTGAAGTTGCTGCCGCTGGCTTTATGGTTTGTGTCTTTCTTCCCGTTGTTAATCCTTGTCTCGCCGTTTGCAATGAAATGATTTTTTTCATGCGCAGTTCTGTTGAATGCATTAAGGCGGGAAATATCTTTTACTATTCTTTCAGTTGTAATATTTGTTTTATTATTCAATTCTTTTGTAGACTGTTCGGTTCTATTTTTCAGGTTGAATTTATTTTGGCTCAATAAAGTCGATTTAGTATTACTCAGCTCATCGCTTGATTTTATTGAAGCAGTTTGCTTCAATTGATTGGTTGCAAATTTTCCAGAACCATTTGCATTTTCTGGTTCCTGCGACAGCTGGCTAGTTGTTGCTTTTTGTTTTCCAGCGGTATTTCCACTCATTTTTTGCCATGAATCATGCCCGATCCAGCCAAGCGGTAAGAGTAACAGCCACCAAAAAAATATACGTCGTTTTTTTTCTTTCTTATATTTGCCTGCATCGGCTAGCAATCTCCCCGCTTCTTCGCGAAGGGAGGCAGACACTTTCTCCCAATCAGCTATGCCCTCTGTTTTAAGTGGGTATTCTTCAGCTGCTTGCCGAAACATATCATCCATATCGTCATTGTTCACGTAAAACATAAAACATTCCCTTTATAATCCTTCACCATAAATTTTTGCAAATGTGCTTTTGCCTTGGAAAGATTTGATTTTGATGTACCCACAGATATGCCTAATTCTTTTGCTATTTCCTGATGAGAAAACCCGTCAATGACGTGCATATTAAATACTACACGATAAGCAGGGCTTAAATTCCTGATCAGTAAGACGAGCTCTTTATAGATAATTCCTTGGTCTGAAGCTTGTGCATGCCCTGTGTTATCCCAGATTTCATCTGATATCTGAACATACTCCGGTACAAGACTTTCGCGTCGTATAAAATCTATCGAAGAATTCACAACTATCTTTTTTACCCAACCCATCATTATTTTTTCAAGATTTGCCGGATCCCTGTTCTCAAATTTGTGCATATTCTTGAAAATTTTTACAAATGCATCATTTGTTGCATCAATCGCCTTTTCATAAGAATACACGTAGCGGAATGCAGTTTTTAGCGAAATGCCAAAATAATGCTCATAGAACCATTTCTGGCACCTTGGGTTGTTTTGTGCACACCCAGCAATTATATCTAATAACTTTTCCAATCGCTATACCGGCTTAAACATTTTGCTAACAATACAAACCAGTAATTTAATAAAAGAGTTGCCTAATATGGGCCTGGATTGCCAAATATTTTTCAAGAGTACGTAAACAGTAAAATATAAGCAAATTTGGCTGCATTTTAAAACAATTTACTCTCTAGCACTGCTATGAGCAGGTTTTAATCAATAAACCTGACATGGAATGGCTTTCCGTCGGAATTATCGTAGCCCAATACTACATTTCCCACATCTTCACACTGGTCCTTATCCCATAGGTTGCCTTAGTGAGAGGGGAGGGGATTAACTGGCATTTCCTGTTTTGGCAGAATTTGAGCTGTTCTTTTTGTAATTGGATACAACTATGGCCAAATTCATCGGATTGATAGATTTGCAATTATTGCTCCTGGAACTAAGGACGCAAATTTCCTTTTTAATTCAATAATTTTATGTCAGACGAGCCAATATGAATTACGCAAAACGTTTTTGAGCCTCAGATGATTACGAACATACAACAGTTTGAAGCGCTATTTAACCACGCAACGATTGGTATTGTCATGACTGATAAAGAAGGGAAAATCATTAATATCAATAAGTACGCTGAAATGCAATTCGGTTATTCAAATGAAGAATTGATAAGCAATAACATTGATATATTGGTTCCGACAAAAATTCGTGCAGCGCATCACCACTTGCGCGAAGGGTTTTATAGACACCCCGAACCACGCAGAATGGGCGAGGGGAGAGACCTATTTGCACAAAAGAAAGATGGAACGGAATTTCCGGTAGA
>DATMMJ010000498.1:0-2475 GCA_035569795.1 Puia sp.
GGTCGGGTATTGCAGCGAGAAGGAATAAATGCAACAATCATACCCCTCATCCAAAAATTCTTTTGCCAATCTTTGGTCGAAGTTGGCAAGCCCGCCGCGCAGCGGGTGGGCAGGGCCGATTATTATGATGCTTTTTTTCAACGTCTGCTAATGTGAAGATGGCTCAATTATTTACTGTAAAATGCATTGATCCTATTATTCAACTTTTGTTAAATTGAGCTATTGTGCAATTTTTTAATTAATCGATCCCCACTTTCTTCTCAATCAAATAGCTGTTTCTCCCGGGGGCGTTGCGTGATATCAGCTCAGCAACAAAGCCAGACAAGAATAACTGGCTGCCTATGATCATCACCGTTAGCGCGATGTAAAAAGGCGGGCGGTTACTCAATCCAATTCCCGGGTGTAGCAGGCGGGTAATGATTAGATAAATGCTCATTACAAATCCGATGAGGAAAAAAAAAGATCCCCATGTACCGAACAAATGCATTGGCCGTTTGCTATACTTGCCAACAAATAAGATGGAAGCTAGGTCAAGCCCACCCGTAATCAATCTTCCGGTGCCGAATTTTGATTTCCCATATTTCCGAGCATTGTGGGCTACCACTTTTTCGCCAATTCGTCTGAAACCTGCCCATTTCGCAATCAGAGGAATGTAGCGGTGCATTTCTCCATACACTTCTATGCTTTTTACCACTTTTAAACGGTATGCTTTCAGCCCGCAATTGAAGTCGTGCAAATTTATTTTAGAAACTTTTGCAGTTACCCAATTAAAGAATTTTGAAGGTATTGTTTTTGTGATGGGGTCGTGACGCACTTTTTTCCATCCGCTCACGATATCATATTTGCCATCGATCACCATGCTGCGCAAAGCTGGTATTTCATCGGGGCTATCCTGCATATCGGCATCCATGGTGATTACCACATCTCCATGCGCTGCCCTAAAACCCTCATTCAGCGCGGCTGATTTGCCATAGTTGCGCTGGAATTTTATGGCTTTGACATTTCCGTTTGAGGAGCGAAGCGATTCAATCTGATCCCATGAATGATCCGTGCTTCCGTCATCAACAAAAATAATTTCATAAGAAAAATTATTTTCTTTTGCCACGCGAACGATCCATGCACACAATTCTGCCAACGATTCGTCTTCATTAAAAACAGGAACTACAATTGATACATCCATTCTGGGGCTGATTATTTAAATTGGTTCTCAAATTCCGCCTGCGGGTTTTTCTTTGTAACTGCAGCTCCAATAAGTGAAGCAATAGCACCTACAATAAGAGTGCCTATCAAAGCTCCGCCAATAGCAAACGGCAGGAAGAATTTTCTTGTCATTTCAATTGCCTGATCAATATTGGCTTCGGGTATGTTTCCCTTCTCTTCCATTTGTTTTCTTGCCGCTTCAATAGCAAGATCTTTGGTCTCGGGAAAGATAACATAAATCGAAAGCAGAGTGTACAGAATAAGAATACACGCAACAACAGCGCTTGTCTTAAAACCATGTGCAAACACATTGCCAAAGGTTGTATTGCCTTTTAACTGGGAACCGTAATTGATGCACGCCCAAATAATGGCCGCTACCAAAACACATGTGGGCAACCACTTAAACCATGTTTCCATTTTCAAATGGGCAAAGCCTCCAATAAGGTCGATCAGCGCAAGTATCAATGTTATTATTAATCCTTTTACAATAGGTGAAGTCACTTTCTGTTCCATATGTTGTTGTTTTTGGTTGATTTATTAAGGGTTCAAAAACACTTTCTCCCCATTGATTATGCCGATGGCTTTGCCCGTTAATTCTTTTCCGGTGAATGGAGTGTTTTTTGATTTCGAATGCAATCGCTTTTCTTCTACTTTATATATGACGGACGGATTGAACAAAGTTATACAAGATGTCCGGCCTTCGCTGATGACAGGCTGTTCCATATTAAAAATCTTCCTTGCATTGCTGCTCATGAGGCTTACTAATTTTTCATGACTAAGTCCAGGAAAAGTAGTATTGATGACAGAGTAACATGTTTCAAGGCCAATCATGCCATACTTTGCGTATTCAAACTCGAGCACTTTGCTGTCGTATTCATGTGGCAAGTGATGCGTGGCAATGCAGTCGATTGTCCCGTCAAGCACTCCATTTCTTAAAGATTCTATGTCGGTCTTTCTCCGCAACGGCGGATATACTTTAAGGTTAGTATCATAACCCGTTAAATCCTCATCACAAAAAAATAAATGGTATGGAGTTACGGAGCAACTAACATCAAGCCCTGAATCTTTCGCACGCTTTATATATTCCAACGATTTTGGTGAGGTAACGCCGGTGAAATGGATTTTAGATTGTGCGTATCGTGCAAGCTTTATATCGCGCGCAATTATCAGTTCCTCTGCCATCATGGGTTTTCCAGGCAGACCAAGTTGTGTTGAGACGATGCCCTCATTCATCAGCCCGTTTGCGCCAACGCTCTTGTCATCTGGTATCTGAAT
>DATMMJ010000499.1:0-4090 GCA_035569795.1 Puia sp.
GCTGGTTCAGAGCATCTGCCTTACAAGCAGAGGGTCGGCGGTTCGAACCCGTCAACTCCCACTAAACCCCGATTCAATTCGGGGTTTTTGTTTGAATTAAAATGGTCTCCGTAGCTCAGTTGGTAGAGCAGCTGACTCTTAATCAGCGGGTCCAGAGTTCGAGTCTCTGCGGGGACACAAGAAATAGTCAGACCCTACAAATCGCTGGATATGAAGGGCTTTTTAGTTCAAAAATTTTAATTGGTTTCTCCCTATATTGTAAGTGATTAAGAATCAATCCTGAATTAGTTCGAGTCTCTCAAGGTCAAAATGCGGAAATCATATTTCATGAATACTAAAAGATTATTTATCATTTGTTTCTCCCTTTTAAGTGTAAAAGCCTCTTGCCAAACTCCACTTACTGCATCTTATTATTTAAATAATCGGGAAATATCAAAAACTGCTAAAGACTTTTATAATAATAAATTCAGCGAATCGGATGATAAAAAAACGCTTTCAATTATTGATAGTCTTAAAACGCGGAATAGCCTGACTCGTCCATTCTACATCTATTTAGTTTCTAGAATGATGAGAAAATCGGACGGGGCGTTAAGCGAAGTCCTCGGAATTGCTTGTAAAAATTTTATAGAAAGTCATCCCGATTATGCTTTTGACTTTCTATTTTCTGCAAGTAGAATGACAAATCAAGGATTTATTGACTCGTGGGCTGAATCAGTGGCAGGTGAATTTCAGATTGATTGTGAAGGAAAAGAAAAAAATGCATAGGAGAATCTTTGAATAAGTCTATCCTAAAATGCAAAGTTGATAACAGGAATAAGCTCGCGATATTTTACAAAAAGGTGGAGACCTACTTCCATTAACAATTCAACAAATGAAAATCATTTAGTAATTGGTTCGATTGTGGCGGGACTTAGCCGAAACTTACAAGTAGCTTTTTACTGTCCCATTTTCATCAAGCTTCTGCAAAGAGATCTACTAGCAAAACATCACCCATTTGGAAAGGGTTGCAAGAATTGCAAAAGTTGCAAGTTTATTTTATACGCAACTTTCGAGGATTCTGTGCTGTGTTCCAAAATACCAGCAGGTCAATTTCATCCTTAATAGGTTTATGAAGGTATATCAGGGCTATGCATTATGCACTACTGTATAACGAATATCAGGGTGTTTTTTATTGCGGGAACGACCTGCTCTTGGGTGAGATGATAGGTTAGCTATTTTCCTGTCTGTCAGTAGTATAAAATTGTTGATTTCTTTCTGTGTCCAGGCTTCCTGAAGATACTTTATGTTGGCATCATAGGTAGACCACGCCCTGCGTGTCCAGTTTACTTTACAAGCCATTTATTATACCTTTTTTGTGCCGCTTCATGCGTTATTACCTGTCCTTTTTGTGATTCTGCCAATGCTGCTTCAACATCCGCTTTCACCTTGTCCGCCATTTCATCCCACCAGTCGTTATCAGCATCTACCTCAAGCATAGCATGCATCATTTTAACCACTTTGTCGTCTGCGGTATCAATGTATTTTTTAACCTCCTGGCGCATCAGTTTAACGGCGTTCATAACTATTTCATTTGAAACAAATTTAACCCTTTTTCCTGTTATCACAAAGGGTTGCAAAAGTTGCAAAACTTGCAAAAATCAAAATTTGGCAGGGTTGGTAGGTTTAGTAAACTAAATGAAATCTTATTAAAATGTTACAAAGCGGAACTTAAAAATATTTAGAATTATTTATCTTAAATGTTATTGATTAAGTTACAGTATTAGGTGATTAGGTTCGCAAGTGCCTTTAAATCCCCTAAAAAATAGTTCGAAAATATACATACAGGCAGGGCGCATGGAATTAAATTTTCTCAATCTTTTTTGTTTGTTTCTTTAACCTTTTCTCCAGCTACACTTAGGTTTTAATCATTAATGCCTCTAACTGAATTAAGGGCTTACAAAATTTTCATTTCATAAGCCCTATTTATCCCCTTAAACCCCAAAAAACAAAAATTATTTTCTCTCCAATAATTTAAAGAACTGATCTAACTGCGGCAGAATAATTATGCGGGTACGCCTGTTAGCCGCACGGCCTTCAGAAGAGCTGTTTGAATCTACAGGCAGGTATTCGCTGCGCCCTGCCGCTGCGATATGCGTTGGCGTCAGCCCATATTTGTATTGCAGGATTCGTATGACAGATGTAGCACGTTTCACTGACAAGTCCCAATTGTCTAACAGATCGCCGCGGCGGAAAGGCACATTATCAGTATGCCCCTCAACCATAAATTCAATATCAGGCTGGTTCTTCAGGACAAGCGCGACTTTACCCAGCACATTTTTTGCTTTTTCTGTCACATCGTAGCTGCCGCTTTTGAAAAGGAGCTTATCGGAGATGTCAATATATACTACCCCTTTGTCAACTTTGATGTTGATGTCTTTATCATTCAAATCTCCGATAGCTCCTTTGAGGTTGCTAACAAGCGCCATATTCAGAGAATCTTTATGTGCGAGCATGGAGCGCAAATCATGAATATAAGCGTCTTTGGCTCCTAGGTTTTCCAGTGATTTTTTAATGCTTGCAGCCTGTGTGCCGGAAATAACTGACATATCTTCCAGTTGCTTTAATGCTTGCGTATTGTTTTCTTTCAGATAATCAATCTGCTTTTTGAGTGCATCAATCTCTGCATCATCGACAGAAGTTTTTCTGCTAAGGGATGCATCACATAAAGTTTTTTGATCGCGGCAGTTCTTCAGGTCATTTTGCAACGCACCGTTAGATTTGCTTAGCTCATCATATTTTGACTGCAAGGATTTAAATTTTTTGCTGCTCACGCATGAAATGACCATGATTGGTAAAATGCCGGCCCATGCAATGTTTCTTATACGCATAATTCTTATTTTTTGTTTTATATTATAAAATGATTTTAAAAATGCTGTTGGTTTACGGTCTGCATCTAACATGCCTTATCCATTCTTGTGGCCGAGTGCTGGTAATCCAAAGGGTTGAACGCATTGTCAAAAACATCTTTCAGTTCATTCAGCTTCTTTTCAAGTGCTGTTATTTTTACCCCAATGTCAGGGTCATCGTTGTAATTTTTCAGCAAATCATTGTATTCATCCATATTCTGAGCCATACGGAAAGTAATCACTCCAAACCGCAGCTTTAGAGATTGCAAATCCATCAACGAAAAATAAATATTCTCCTTCCAGTCCTTCGGCAAAGCTGTTTTTTGCGAAGCGACTACAGCGGATGCTTTTTGCCTGACCTCTGTTATGTACGCATACCTCTTTTCCGCTTGCGTTGCTTGTCGATTTAATGGAAAAGTCAATGCTATCCACTTTCCTGTCAAGCTTTGATGCAGTTGAATTAATCGCCTTGGTTTTTCCCTCAAGGCTTGCCTGTATGTCAGATAAGACTTTTTCTCTTACTGATTTCCCTGAGTCAAGCGTATCTGCTTTTTGGCCAACACCTACCCTGCTTATCGAAACAAAAAAGAGAGCGAAAAGAATAGTTTTCATGAAATAGGAGGGTATGAGATATGATAATTTAATTTTTGTGAGCATCTTCTTGTTCATCCACACCAGTATATAACAAATCATAATGACCAGGGCCTGTTAATTCGGGACGTAGGCCTCTGGCTCGATAGTCAATAACTGCATTTTCGAATCACGTTCCAGCATATCTGAAATGTCAAGCCCCGCAAAAGATGAGATTTTCATCTCATCGGGGTTCGTCAGTAGTACATCTGCATTCACTGATTCTGCGAAGCGGAGCATTGATTTAGCGATGTTATTCCCCGCTATAAGCTTGTGAACGATCTGGCAGTTTACATCTTCTTTCAATAACCGGTAGGTCTCGATCAGTGTGTGCGTTACTGATGAATCGCCCAGTTCAAAATCTTTCAGCTCGTTCATCATAGCAACAAGATAAACTGTAGGGTTTTTCTTCCATGCCAGATGGACCAGGGCATCCAGTTTCCGCTTTGGGATATGCGACCTGAAAGGGACCACAATAGATTTTAATCTGCTGTTCTCCGAACCTGGCTTGAGGGTTAGTATAGCGCAAAGCGTTTTTTTTGCCAATTTGGCCGGAGAGATTTTTTTCCGAAAGG
>DATMMJ010000500.1:0-2593 GCA_035569795.1 Puia sp.
AACCGATCATGTAGCTGATACACGTATGATTGCTTTAGATCGTTGGTATGGTTGGAAATTCCAAACTCAACCTACATTGCCATTCTTAACAGTAGCTACCGACTCTTCAATTTATGATACCGACGATGCGGGTACTGCAATAACTATTGGTACAACTGTTGGTGCAGGCCCCTGGAGTCATCTAGCTGTTACATACGATGGAGTAAATACAATGGTTTTTTATATAAATGGCGTCGCGGTTAAAACACAAAATAAAGCAAAAGGAACTATGATCATAATAAATCCAGTAACTGACTTGTCAATTGGATCTGATTTGACCAATAGTGCATATTCTCCAAATATGGCAGATCCTCACTATATAGGTTATGGCGGATACTGGACAGGAGATTTGGATGATATTATGATTTACAATGTTGCTTTAACCTCAGCGCAAGTGACTCAAGTATTCAATCAACAGGCAACTCAATAAAATTACCAACTCTATAATCTATAACCCCCTGCAGTGAATAATTCCTGCGGGGGATTTTTGTGTTTTTTTGAAGATTCAATTTCCATCGTGTAATAAAACCTCCGTGCCAAAATAACCTCTTTGCATCGGTTGTTCCAGGCGCCAAGAGCCCATACTTCAAATATTTGAGCCAAAAATAATTTTAGTTTTTGTTGTATGATTTTTCTGTCGCGTATACTAGTCGTTGTGTTAATATTTCTTCTTGCAGGTTCTTGCAAAACCGATGCGGGAAAAGATACCCAATTGCTCTTTTGGTGTTCCAATAACCCTCAGGAAATACAATTTGCTACTGCTCAAACAAAATCCTGGAATACTATCCATACCTCGGAGACAGTGCACCAGCAGCCAATACCTGAAGGGCAATCCAGCGAAGAAGTAATTCTTGCCGCCGTTGTTGGAAAGACTACTCCTGATATTTATGCCAACATGTGGCAGGGTAATGTAGAAATGTTTGCAAGGGCCGGTGTTTTAATTCCGCTTGATACGTTGCAAGGGTTTGTTCCATTTATCCGCGAGCGATGTGATAGCGCTGTCATCAAAGAAATTACTTCTGTTGATGGGCATATTTACCAGGTGCCCTGGAAAGTAAACCCAATCATGTGCATTTATAACAAAAACCTTTTTTTGCAAAATGATATTACTGAGCTGCCAGAGACCTATAGCGCTTATCTCATAGCGGCTGAAAAATTCAAACAAAACAGTAAAATGCGGGGGCTCACCAAAAACTGGTTTGGGTATACGGAAGTCAAGCCTATTTGGTACCAGCGGTTTTTCAATTTTTTACCTCTTTACTATGCGGCATCTGATGGTGCTCCGCTGATTGTAAATAACAAAGCTGCATTCAATAATAAATATGCTATCCAGGTGTTCGCCTTTTTGCAAAGCCTTTATGAAAATGGTTATTATTCTAGAGAAATACTATCGGCTTCGGCAGATCCTTTTGTTTCTCAGCAGATAGCTACAAAACTAGTGGGACCCTGGGAGATTCCTCATTTGCTTGGCATACCGGATAGGAATTTTGAATTTGGGTATTATGAGCCACCTGTCCCTGATAATCACTCTGGGCCTGTCTTCACGTATGCCAATCCGAAAAATATGGTGATTTTCAATACCTGTAAAACTCCACAGATAGCCTGGGAATTCATTAAAACAATGATAACTAAACAAGGTGACGAGCATTTATTAGAAGTAACTGGCCAACTCCCCAGAAGAAAGAACCTGGCAACAGATCCTTTTTTCAAAGATTTCTTCACTAAAAATCCCATGTTAGTGCCATTTGCCAGACAGGTACCTTTTATAAAAGAGGTGGATAACTGTGAAGTCATAGTGGAAGTGCTGGACATTATTTCCCAGGAATATGAAAGCTGTGTTGTGTATGGGAAGAAAACACCGGCCAAAGCCATCGGGGATGCAGAGACTGCAGTGAATGTATTGCTGGCCGCTAGTAGTAATAAAAAATATTAACCTTCAATAGCAGATGGAAATAGCGGAGCTCAATATTGGCATGGTAGGAGCGGGCGAGTTTGCAAGATTTGCAGCGCAAGCTTTTCTGAAAGCTCCACGAGTGAAGCTAACTGCAGTCACTGATATAAACAAAAATGCCGCTGGGCAGATGAGCGAAGAATTTAGCCTTAAAGTGTATGACCACATGGAACAAATGCTTGCAGATAAAGACATTCATCTTATTTATATAGCTACCCCTCCTTATTTGCATTACGCGCAATCTAAGATGGCTTTGCTTGCAGGCAAACATGTTGTTTGTGAAAAACCCGCTGGATTAAAAACTAGCGAGGCTGAAGAGTTGGCAGCCCTAGCCCGGTCGCGGGCGTTGTTATACGTCGTCAATCTGATGCAACGCTACAATCCGATGTTTGAAATTGTAAAAACAATTATTACGGAGAAAATATTAGGCAGTTTCCTGCATGGTTTTTTTGAAAATTATGCAAGCGATGAAAACTTGGGACCCGGTCACTGGTTCTGGGATGAATCAAAAAGCGGGGGCATATTCATAGAGCATGGTGTTCATTTCTTTGACCTTTTTGAAGGGTGGCTGGGGGCAGGCAGGGTGGCGGGCGCGTGGCAACT
>DATMMJ010000501.1:0-4074 GCA_035569795.1 Puia sp.
TTCCATTGCATTTATTTATAAATATGCGCCGGCCGTAAAAAAGCGTTGGAATTTGGCTTCGCCTGGAACTTTACTGGCAACGGGGCTGATCATTGCCACCACACTGCTGTTCTCCTCTTGGGTAAATAAATTTGGCAATTACAATAAAGTGTACGGATCAATTGGCACGATTTTGATCTTAATGATTCTCGTTTATTTTAATTCTCTGGTGTTACTCATCGGCTATGAACTAAACGTCAGTATCCATCACTTGCTGCTAATGGCAGATGAAAGAAAAGAGAAAAAGAAAAAAAATTGAATTTAAATATTTTAAGATACCCCTGAGGGTACCAACGGGTCGTCGTTATTGGCCCCTCCGCCTTAGCAAGGATTCATCGGCAGTGCGCTTGAACTAAAGTACCATGCGAAGCGTTTGGAACAATTGTTTTGCGCGCTAGGGCTGACATTTTTAACCATTTAAATATTTTTATAACCACGCACAAAACATATTCCTGTTGTCAGTTTTTTTTTGCCTAAATTTTCATTGTAAAATTTCTTTATTATGAAAAAGGCAATCTTATTCTCTGTATTATTATCCGCATGCATAATGATTTCTTTCAAGCATGAAAACTTGAACAGCCTGCCTATTGGATCTTCTATTCCAAAATCTGACGTGGAAATGAAAGATGTAAGCGGGAAAACCATTTCGTTGGCACAGGCCAGAAAAGATGATGGGTTGCTGGTCATGTTCAGTTGCAACACTTGCCCTGTTGTGATCGCCAATCAATCACGTACCAAACAGGTTTGCAAATACGCGTTAGACAACAAGATAGGCGTGACCGTGATAAATTCAAATGAAGGAGGAAGAAACAGCGGGGAATCGTTTGAGTCCATGCAGGCATACGCTAATCAGCAATCCTATCAATGGTTTTATGTGCTTGACAAAAACGATGTGTTAGCAGATGCATTTAGCGCAAGCCGAACACCGGAATGCTTTTTATTCGACAAGAATAATAAACTTGTCTATCATGGAGCAATTGATGACAGCCCGGGAAAAATGAGTGATGTAAAGCATAGTTATTTGAAAGAAGCGATTGATGAAATGATCACTGGAAAAAATATCACGGTCAAAGAATCCCGTTCGATTGGGTGCAGCATCAACAGAGGGTAGCATTTTATCATGTCGTTAACTGGAAAGTTTTACCCGCTTGCTCATTTGAGCAAAGCCCTTATATATTCCTCCATCTGCAGCTCTGTTAATTGCCTCTCAAAAAATTTTCTGTACCGGGTTTCATTATTCACCAGTAAAGTAGATGGGATACCCCCAGTCCAGCTCTTATCCACTTTTGGACAGAAATAATCTGCATTCGTTTCATTTAGCCACCACACGGGCGATACAAATTGATGCTCTTTTACAAACGCTATTATTTTTGCAGGATAATATTCTGCCATATCCACGCTTACCAATAATAATTCCACATGCTTATCTTTGTGTTGCGCTGCTAATTTTTCAAAATAAGGGATCTCCTTTATGCAAGGCCCGCAATAAGTTGCCCAGAAATTAACTATGAGTGGATGGTCGCAATGTGCGATATAGGTTTCTAGGTCAGTAACCTTAATTTTCTTAATTTCCTGTGCTTGTACACTAAAGACACAAAAACTGAATACAGTTATTAAGAGAAAATATTTCATAGTACAATGTCCTGTTTTATATGTTTTCGTCGCTAAAGCCCCATTCACCGAGCAAAACTTCGAATTGCTTAATCGGCAAACTTCGTTGCCCATAATGGCCGGCAATATTTTTCTGGCGAAAGGCCTCGTACAAAGTTACAGCGCATGCAACTGAAATGTTGAGCGATTTGATGATACCTACCTGCGGTATTATGAAATTCCCATCCGCCAGACTTCTCATTTCCTCACTCACGCCTTCGTGCTCATTTCCAAAAATCAATGCGATTTTTTCCGTGAAATCAATATTGTACAAAGACCTTGCATCACTGCTTAGCTGGGTTGCCAGTAACACATTGTATTTTACTCTCAAGGTATTGATACAATCTGCCGTGTTCGAAAATTGATGGGTCGTGAGCCATTTTGCTGCGCTGCTGCTGCTCTTAGCACCCCACTTTTTGTGGGGAGGCAATTTAGTATTCAGCACATATATTTCCTGAATGCCCACGGCGTCGCAGGTGCGCATAACTGCGGATATGTTATGTGGATCGAATACATTTTCGAGCAGCACGGTAATATTATTCTGCCGTTTGTTTAGTACGCCGAGCAATCTTTCCTGTCTTTCCGGTGTCATTCAAAATTCAATTGAAAGCGAAAATAGAGAAATCTATTTTGTATTGGGATGCTAACAAAGAACTGAACGTTTCATTATTAGAAAAAAAATCCGGTAGTGGGAATAATTTAACAGTTGAGAAATCCGGGAGCCACTGTTGCACAGCCATTTATACCTCCGGCATAAGATTAGCATATGCATGATACTACTATTTTTAACCGTACCCTTTTTAATCCTTAAACTGTGTGTTTTTAATTTTTCCGCAGAACCCGAAACCCTTTCAAACGAAAGGGTTTTTTTATGACAAAGATAAAATTTGAAGGTTATCTGATTAATACTGTGGTACCTTTGAGAGCATATTTTTTCCCAGTGTCCTTGTCTGTATATTGCAGCATCCAGACATATGTACCAATATCCTGAGGCTTTCCATTGATTGTGCCATCCCATTTTCTTGTCCAGTCCTTTGTTTCAAAAATCAGTTGACCATAACGGTTAAAGACCCTGAATTCGAGGTTGGTCGCTTTATATGCATTTAGCGGATACAGGTAATCATTAATACCGTCACCATTAGGAGTGAAACCCGATGGAACGGTGATGTAACAGGACTTCACTTTCAGTATCGCCTTTACCGTCGTATCAAAACAGCCTAAATTATTTTGCACGACTAATTTCACCAAATAATTGATATCACTTGTAGATGGCGGATACTGATGTGGCAATGGTACTGAATCAGTACTGCTAGTGCCGTCGCCAAAATCCCAATACCAGGAAACAACAGTGCCTATGCTGGTACTTTCAAACGATGCTTTATCGGTCGGACAAAGATGATCGGGTGCTGAAAAATCTGCTTTCAGTAGATTATCTAAAAATATATTTATAATTGACGAAGTGTCGCTGCATACGCCATTGGAAACGACAAGCTGTGCATGTTTCTGGCCAAAAGCAGTATCAATCACCAGAGGGTTTTGCAACTGGCTGGAGCTGTTGTCAAATAACCATTCCCAATGATTTATCCCATTTCCGCCAAGATCAGTAAATTGAATACTATCGCTTCTGCAGCCATATAACACCTGATAACTGAATTGAGCAAACACCGTGTCTTTTGTTGTGAAATTTAGCATCGAGCCTGCCGGAGTTTGCTGGTTGCATTCATCGATGATGGTATTTCCATCTGTGCCAACAACAAGTCTAATTTGATAAACACCTCCTGATACTATCGGAGCACTGAGATTGACCAAGATAATCCTACTTAATCCATTTTCATCACATATCCCTTGAGCAGATTGCACGGTTACTGATGAGGGTCCGGTGACGACAAAATCGGTGCCATTGGCTGCAATGCTGTTGCATTGTATGGGCTTTGAGAAAACAAGTTGCAATGTGTTTGGGGCACATCCAACAGGTGCAATGCTATCTAGAGGGGTTGGGGCTATGGGAATAATCTTGAAGACAGCACTATCACCCACGCCAACGCTATTGTTGCAATCATCTAATAATGTGTTGCCATCTGTTCCAATCTTTGCAGATATGATATAATTACCAGGAGGCAGCGGGGCATTTAATTTCACAATTATAGAGTCCATATCAAAACCATTGCTGCAATTGGAACCTCTTGCGGAAACTACTGAAGACAAGGCTGGAGAAATAGAGAAATCAGTCCCATCAGGTGAAAGCGTGTTGCATTGGACTTTCTTGCTGAGCTTGATGGAGATGGTCGCAAAATCGCAAGACACATAGGCATTCGTTAAAGAGGGTATCCCGGGGTCAGTAATGCTTGCTGTGCCGCCACCAAATGTTAATTTGTACCCGCTTTG
>DATMMJ010000502.1:0-3636 GCA_035569795.1 Puia sp.
GGTAAAAAAGGCCCGATGGGTAGTTGACGGGAAATTTTATACCTCTTCAGGAGTTTGTGCCGGAATGGATATGACGTTCGGATTTTTAAGTGATTTGCATGGTATTGAATTTGCACAGCAATCGGCCTTTCAAATTGAATACAACTGGCAGCAGAACAAAGAGGAAGATAATTTTTGCAGCCCTTGAGCAAGAAATATAGTCCATAGTACCTGACTAAACGGAGCAGCTACGCATCCCTGAAGAAAAAAATCCACCAGTTCGAAGTTTTCTTTGATGTTAGTTAATTTTGCTGCTTTAGGCAAACAAATTGCATTTTGCAATTCGGTCTGAGTGGCCTAATTAACGTTGATGTACAGCCGAATATCAATAATATCCCCGTGGTCCGATACGCACATTGGTTATTATAATCCGGCCTTTAGCGGCATGGTACATTTATTGCAACCGAGGATTTATAAGCAGGCAGTTATGTATCCATACTAATGGACCGGATTTTCTCACAAAAACTAAGGCATTCTCGCAATCTGAATGACAATAGTCAGACCATATAATATACAAATGCATACAAGAAGTTTTCTGTTACTTTTTTGCATGATTCCTTTTTTTGTCTTCCCGCAGAGTAAAACAAAATCCATCCATGCGGATACAGTTGTAAAAACAGATATGATTGGTATCCTAAAAGGATGGCTTCATATAGATTTTAATAAAGGGCCGGAAAGACCTGGCAAAAAAGTGTATTACTCTTTTTTACCTGTGAGCTCACAGGTGCCGGGTGCAGGGATTACACTGGTTACATCTACTACAGCAGGGTTTTTTTTAGGAGACAGAGAAAACACCTCTTTATCAACCATTACTTTTTCGCCTTATTTCACACTCAAGGGAAGTTTTGGTTATACTTTTCGCTCCAATCTTTGGTTGAATACCGATAAATGGGAGATCATGGGCGATACGCGTTACCTCTATTATCCCCAATATACATGGGGGCTTGGCGGCAGTCCCGATGATGAAAATAAAATATCCATCAATTATAAATACGTGCGTTTTTATCAAACCCTTTTAAGAAGGATTAGACCTTATTTTTTAGCGGGGCTGGGCTATCATGCCGACTGGCATTTTGATATTGATACCATTAACGATACGCTGGGCCTCGCTAAATTTACAGGCTATCCTTATGGGACCAAAGCGAACCAGAACTCCTTTTCTTCAGGGCTTTCAGTAAACGTATTATATGATTCAAGAAGAAATGAATTCAATCCTTTCCCGGGCTATTATGGCCATATCGTCTATCGTTTCAATCCCCCGTTTTTAGGCAGCACGGAAATATGGCATTCCTTGTACATAGATTTCAGAAGATATATTTCTTTCAGCTATACAGAGCAAAACATGATCGCATTCTGGTCTTATTACTGGACGGCTCTGAGTAGCCGTGCACCTTTTCTTGACCTTCCGAGCATTGGTTGGGATCCCTATCAACAGCGCTCTGGCCGTGGGTTCCCTCAGAACCGGTATCGCGGCAACGGATTGCTCTATTTTGAAACAGAATACCGACGCGACATTACCCGAGACGGACTTTTGGGCTTTGTGCTGTTCACTAACATCAATAGCGTCACAGAACCTGTGACTAATCAGTACGCTTATATTCATTTGGCCGCGGGGTGTGGTCTTCGCTTGAAATTCAATAAGCGAACGAACACTAATATTTCCCTTGATTATGGGATAAGCAGGGAGTACTCAGCAGTGTATCTGAATTTGGGAGAGACATTTTAAAGTGCTAATTCCTTTTCTATTTATAAAAATATTGCTCACACTGGCGCGAAGGGTCAAAGAGTTTTACTGGACTGATTTTGAATTCACTGATGGCATTATCTATTTAACATCATACTTCAACTCCTAATTTTTTTATCTTAAAAAGATTTATAACCAGCAAAACCATAACACCCCACACCGAGATCACGATGGAACCGGCAATCAATAATAACCAAACCGGCGCTTTGGCACTTGTCGCGAAAAGCGTTCTCTTGTCAAAGTTGTTTACTGGAATAAACTTAGCCCCCCATGGCACTGTCTTTTCTATCAATAAATTTCCATACTGATCATTGTCATCAACTTTTGCAACGATTACAATATTCCCGTTTGCATCACCAGGGATCTTGTCTCTTTTAAAGTCCGCTGAAGCCTGCCCCGTTGAATCAGTCGTAAATGTGGCAGTTTCATTCACGTTCAGGTAAGCATCCAGGCGTTTGATTGCAAAGATTACATCAACGCCTTTTACCGGCACCCAACTGGTGTCTTTCAATTCAAACACCCTGGCAACAATCTTTTTATCGCTTGTTGTATCTATCAAAATTTTTGCTTTGCCGACAGACAGGTCTGCTTTCGCAGGTTCAAACTTTTTATCCCCATCGAATGTGGCAAGAAAACTATGTTTTACAGAACTGATCCATTGATTTTTTAATGATGGAGGAATAATGGCTGCAGCTTCGCCTTTTTCATTGGTAACAATTGCTTTTATCAGGTTGCCTGCTGAATCATTATTCAAATATAATTTCAGCGGGATATCGCTCACATTCGTAAACCTTCCTTTTACTTTGGTTTTCACTTTCACTGATATATAAGGCAATTTGTTGTTATCCGTAAAATAACTGAGTGCAATACTCAGGTTGCCTTTCTGCGCAGGTTGAGAAAAAGCTGTAAAACCAGAAAAGAAAAGAGCAATGTATGCTGATAAGATGAATTTTTTATTAAGCTGTTTCATGTTGCTCATTTAAGGTTTCCTGGATTGGGATAATCGGGAATATCCTGCAAAGCAGTGTGATTACTAACATGGCCCCGGCCAATGAGCCCAGCGCAATGGCCCATTCTTCCCAACTTGGAAAATAATGGCGATAGCTTTCAGGAACATTGTGCATGGGAAGAAAAGGATGAAGCAAAGTGGGTGTAACTATTAAATAGCGTTTGAACCAAGCTCCCACCACTACCATGCACCCTGCAATAAAAGCGGGCAATGGTCTTCTTCCTCTTCTAAACACCAAAATAAATATCGGCAATATCATGCCTACTAAAATGGCGAACCAGAATAGCGGAGCAAATTCACCTGCGAAAAGACTGGTTAAATGATCGTCTTCCGATTTCTTCATTTTAAATGCAGGAACCAGATACTCATTGACGTTAAAATAAAGATAGAGTAGCGCAAGCAACACCACGATCCTTCCCATCTTTTCAAAATGACCGCGGGTTATATACTTTTCCAGATGGTAAGCATTTCTGATAACATACATTAAAACCAGCACACTTCCTGCGCCTACTAAAAAAGCACCTGATATAAAATATGCACCAAAATTAGTGCTGTCCCAGCCAGGCCTGTAAGTTGTCGCGAACAACCAGGATGTTACAGTATGTATAGTAAATGCAACCGGGATGATGGTGACAGAAAGGAGATGCAGCGAATTCCTGCTTATTCTTGTTTGTCCGAGTGTTCCTTTCCAGAATGAACCGATGAATGAATAAAATTGATTTAATTTTTTCCCGGTCTTTTCTTTGTAACGAAGCAGTATCTTAATATCAGGCAGTAACGGGTAATATAGAAGAAGCAGGCTGATAAAAAAATAAGTCGTAATAACAATTACATCCCAGATAAT
>DATMMJ010000503.1:0-2748 GCA_035569795.1 Puia sp.
AAGGATCTGCAAAAACAGAATAGGCCAACCATGTAGGGTCACCATTTTTTTTAATTGACAACCTCGCCGTTTTTACCGCAGCACCGATGCTGTCACCTGCCAACAGGCGCTCGTAAAAACATTGCGCAAATCCACAAGCCGCTTTGTCAGACACTGACCAGTATGCGCCGATAAAACCAGCCACACCAGCATCCAGAAACTGGGCAGCCCATCCGCTAATCCCGGTCAGGCCCCAGGCGCTCTTCCCAATCTGACAAGCATTTAGAAATACCAGCGGGTTTGTCTTACCCATATTTTTTACTTTTCCGCTAATAGCTTCTGGAGTAAATACTGCGCCGTTTTCAAGGATCATCTGTGATTGGTTTGGATGGTCAATATCCATAAAGGCACCGTGGCCAGAAAAATGCCATGCGCTGTAAATGCCTTTGGACAGTGCGTCCAGTAGGCGATTGTATGATGCCGGAATTTTTTCTGAACGATATTTTGCCGGCAGCATTTTTTTAATACCTGCAATTTCTTTCGCGGCAAAAGGCAGACCTGAATCTGCCGGCACAACGAACGCCACATGACTCAGGTCAATGCTGCTTTTTGGTGCGCCATGGCCCGGTATCCATCTGGTGATTTCAAACACTTCACAGAAAAAATTGCCTTCTTCCACATTCCCATTTTCTATTCCGCTTAACTTGCATAGCTCCCAGGGTATCCAGGGTTCATCAGAATCAATCTTGATAGTTTTTATCTGGTCTTTCAGTTTCCAAATAAGTTTTCGCAGATCTTCCGGGATAATATCCTCAAAAAGTTTAACGCCTTTGCGTTCCAGTATAGAAGCGATCGTGGATTTTTTCGTAGCAGCAGGCAGTTTCTCTATTTCTTCGAAAAAATGCTGAAAATAAACACCGGGGGGGAACTTCAGGGTCACAGGTGCAAAGGGTTTCATGTAAAACCGCTGTCCCGCATCATCTTTGAGCCCGGATTGTTCTGAAGTGGTGATACGAAACAATAAAGCAGATTGTCCATTGTACATCGATTCACTAATGAGTAAATTCAAATCTGGCAGCACTGCATTGCTTACAATGATTTCTGTTGATTGTTTGTTCGTCGGTTTTCCTGTAGACGATTCCATATTCTGCACTTCTATTTCCAGATCAATATGGGCCAGTTCAGTACCATCGACAAAGGCAAGCACCCGTATTTTACCTTTCCCTGGTATGTCTGATTTAACTTTAAAATTTACCGATGCAGAATCGCCTGTTTCAGGTACCACAAGGGTTTGCATGTCTTGTCCTACAATGATAAAACCAGTTTTGGCTTCCAAGATAATATCAACATTGCAATTTTTTTCCAGCAATAAGGGCACGCTGGCATTTCCCTTGGCAGTGGCAGATAAGTTGACCCGAACAGAAACGAAACTGCCTACCTCCACCTGCTCTCTGTAATTGACATTCATAAAATACGCAGCCTTATCGCCAGGACCAGCATTAATTGGTAAACTTTTGGGTTTGTTACCTGCCCTTGTAACCTTCATCGCCGCACGTGCATTAAAATCACAATAACCGACGACTTTCCCATTGTCGGTGACGACCGATTGCTTTGGGATTTGATTCACCAGTGTATTCACCTCAAATGCAGGCGTGGGAGTAAGTTTGAACTCTTTTATAAAAGTGTTTAATTTTTTATTACCATTCAATCCCTTCCACTGATCGAGCAGATCATTAGCAGCTTCAAGATAGAATTCATCATCTTCCACGCCGTTAATGATAATATGCGTCGTACCGCTATAACAGCCAATAGCGCTTTTAGCCTGGGCTATCGACAGGCCGGCATCTATAAAACCGAAATCAGAAAACAGTATATCGCCTAATTGCATATCATAAATATAAAAATTAAAAAACGTACTAATTAATCTCACTCACATTCGGCCTACGACTGCGCTAATAGCGCTTTGGAATTAATTATTCTCATCCACTTTAGCCCGATTTTCCTTTTGCGATTTTGTTAAAAGGCATTTTACCTTTTTTGTGTCTTTCTAAGGTATTGGTTATTTTGAAAAACAGGCAACATAGTAATACGGTATTTACCATTGGCAGGCACGCAAAATTGCTGTACTGAGATTAGTTATTTCTGCATGGGTGGCTGGTGATGACTTACCTTCAAATTAACTTTGAACTCCTCTGTTCTGAATCATGCTTATTTCTATCCGCGAAAAAAGCTATCATTAAAGTTTATTATCTCTTGTGCCAAAGCAAAAATACTAAGATTAACACGATCCAAATCCTGCGGAATAATCAAATCAATTAATACCTCCAAATCAGCCGCAGTTTCCCGACACGTGTATTGTTTGACACCTGCTAATAAAGCTTCTCTAAGTAGAGAAGTACCTATACCGGCCTCACAAAGAACCAGCAGAAAGTTGCCAACATCTGTTTTCGCCTGCCTGCGAAAGTCTTGTAAATTCACGGGATTATCAATAAAATAAGCATCTGTCAGACTTCCATCAAAGCAAAGAAACTCCGGTCGCAAACAACAACCTGCATAACTGCTATAACAGATTCCGACTTTATGTTGGCTTCTTAAAAACCCAAATACTTGTCTGGAAAAAGCATTCCAATTTACATATTGCAGTATGGCGGGATTTATTATAGAATCCGGGTGTGTAATAACAGATTCAATCAATGCCAACTCTTTATACTCGGAGGGTGCTCCTGGAATTTCGATTTCCGGGATCTGAAGGATGGTTAGAATATCTGG
>DATMMJ010000504.1:0-3860 GCA_035569795.1 Puia sp.
ATACAGCATAAGAAATAAACTTGAAACCTTTGGTTTCATCGAAACGTTGTGCCGCTTTAATAAGGCCGAGGTTGCCCTCGTTAATAAGATCGCTGAGTGATAAGCCCTGGTGCTGATACTGTTTTGCAACGGAAACCACAAAGCACAGGTTAGCCTGCACCAGTTTGTCCAAAGCCCTCTGGTCGCTCATTTTGATCCGCTGAGCGAGAACTGTCTCCTCCTCGGGAGTGATCATCGGGATCTTGGAGATCTCCTGCAAATACTTCTCAACCGCCTGCGAATCGCGGTTCGTAATCTGTGTAGCAATTTTAAGTTGCCTCATATTTAATAGATAAAAGTTGACAAAATGATTGTCGGGTACTTTGAATCAACAACTAATAAGGTGCGGGTGTTCAGGGAAAGTGCAAAAAAGATGGTATTTATGCGAAATCCGTCCGGAACTATCTGCAAAAGTATATCGCAAAACTGAAAGTTCATAGTGTTTGTGGAAAAAATAAGGTTTTGACAGGATAAAAAACCACAATCGGTTAATCGCAAACGTTTGCGAAAAAAGCCGTTTTTATCACAAGAGTATTGCCAACACTACATTTAAATTGATTTGCCGCAATACAATTTATTTTTTCTGAGGTTTTCAACATGTAATTAAAATTATCACAAAATATTTTGTAACTAAAAAAATAGTTATAGATTTGTCCTAACAACTAAAAACTTAGTTATGTCAAAACAGCTTACAAAAGCAGAAGAACAGGTAATGCTGGCACTGTGGAAATTGGGCAAAGGCTTCCTAAAAGATATAACAGATGCCATGCCCGAACCAAAGCCGCATCCCAACACCGTTGCCACTATTTTGAAGATTTTGATCGAAAAAGGCTATGTTGATTACGAAGTGCAAGGCAGGAACAACCTGTACAAGCCCAAAGTTAATAAAACGGAATATGGCAAGAAAAGCATCAGCCAGCTGGTGAAGGGCTATTTTGAAGGTTCGCCGGCCAAGCTGGTCTCACAATTCGTGAGCGATAATAAAATAACCCTGCAGGAGATGGAAGAATTGCTAAGACAAATCAAAACATCCAAAAACCAACAGCCATGAGCCTTATTCTGTTTCTTTCAAAAATGATTTTTGTTTCGTTTGTGCTTTACTGCTATTACTGGCTTTTTCTGCGAAACAAAAAATTTCACCAATACAACAGGTTTTTCTTATTAAGCATTCCTGTTCTTGCCATTTGCATCCCTTTGTTGAATATACGCTTGGCTGGCATTTATGGATCCCATCCTGGCGCAGGCATTACCCTGCTGAAAGCAGTTAGCATCAACGGATGGGGTGAGGAAGTGGTTATTGTAGGGCAGAAGAACTGGGTGCATTCGTTGGTTTCCTGGCAAAATATTCTTATCTCTTTTTATGCAATAATTGCGCTGATACTGTTTTGGCTGCTCGTTCGCTCCTTATTAAGAATAATCTACATATCAGGAAAATATCTTTATGAAAAAATCAATGGGATAAGATTTTATCAAACCACAGAATCCGGCACGCCTTTTTCTTTTTTGAATAATATTTTTTGGAATATTAAGATTGATATGAACAGTGAGGCCGGTCGCCAGATATTCCGACACGAGTTGTATCATGTAAAACAAAATCATACCTCAGATATTCTATTTTTGGAATTATTATGCGCCGTTTCCTGGTTCAATCCATTTTTCCATCTCATTAAAAAGGAGCTGAAAGCTGTCCATGAATTTCTTGCGGACCAGTATGCCGCCACTGCTACTAACAATCACGAATATGCGGAATTGCTCGTGTGGGAATCAATAGCCATCCATCGGCTGAATATTTCAAACCCATTTTTCAATAATCAGATAAAACGAAGAATCCTCATGATAACACAATTTAAAAACTCCCGCTACAGCTATATCCGCCGTGTGATGGCACTCCCATTGATGTTTATTTTGTTTTGCGCATTTGGGTTGAAGATTACCAACAAAGCTTTTCCAGATTCATTGCACGCGTATAAACCAATAACAATAATAATTGATGCAGGTCACGGTGGCATAGACCCAGGAACAATAAGCAAAAATGGCATTGCAGAAAAAGACATTGCATTGGCTATTGCTAAACAAATTCAGTTTTTGAGCAAAGATTATAATGTGCATGTTATTATGACAAGAGAAGCCGATATGCTACCGGGCAACGCTGCTACAATAAAAGAAGGGCTAAGCAAAAGGATTAATATTGCTGCATCAAACAATGCTGATCTTTTTATCTCCATTCACATGGACGCAACCATTAATAGTGAACCAAAAAACGGTTTCTCGATCTATCTTTCAAATAATAATCCGTATTATAAAAAAAGTATGGAGTTGGGATCTGTCCTTACAGAAGAGATTAAGAAAACATGTACCATTTTACCTGAATTAAAAGAAAGGCAACATGGAATAATGGTTTTACAAGCTTCATCTATGCCTGCAGTAATGGTTGAATGTGGTTATATAACCGATAAAAATGATCTTGCTTTTATTACCACTGAAGAAAACCAGACAAAAATTGCAAAAGATATTTTAGAAGGGGTTGTGAAATATTCAATTAGCATAAATAACTCTGCAAATAACACCTCCAATATAATCCAAGATCCAATCGCTTCTGCCGATCCGGCTAAAATTAATACATCTCAAATCACCCGAATGAGTTTGGATGAAAGCCAAACTTTGCCAAAAAATGATTTTAATAATGAATTCAATGAAGGTTTTAGCAGCGATACATCGGGAGGCAAAATCTATTCAAAAGTAGAAATAGAATCTGACTATCCCGGTGGACCAGGAGCTTGGGTACGATATTTAAATAAGAATTTCAAATACCCTCAGGAAGCCATTAATAGAGAAATACAGGGAACAGTGGTTGCACAGTTTATTGTTAATGTTGATGGAACAGTAAGCGGGATAAAAATTTTTAAAAGCGATAATAAAATGCTAAATGAAGAAGTAATAAGAATTATTAAAAACAGCGGCAAATGGATACCTGCCATGCAAAATGGGCAGAAAGTAAGGTCATACAAAAGACAACCACTTGTTTTTAAATTAGAACGGCAACAAAACCCATAAGAAAACCTATAAGATTTTAACTCAAGTCAGGCCGGGGCCCGTCTTATTACAGCCGTGCATATTAGCTTTCTCAAAACGATAATAAAAATGCAACAGGTCTCCCAGTAGGACACGGCCTATCATCTTTTTAAGAATCCGCAAATGCTTAATACTGTGACCGCATTTGCGAAGGCACTCTTAAAAACCTGAGGCTTGCCAAAAAATACTACATTAAATATTTAGCTACAGCAAAGCCTCAATCTGCGGATGAAAAAGAGCATATCAATATGCAAAGAATGAGTGTGGCATAAAGAAAGCTAAAAATCAAAAAAAGCTTTTAATAAACAATTTCATCGCCACTTATTTTCAACAGCAATTCTTTTTTATCGCTTGGCTCCACCCTACCAATAATCTTTGCATCGATATTAAATTGTTTAGAAACAGCCATTATGCTGTCAGCCTCTTTTTCATCAGTAAAAATTTCAAGGCGATGCCCCATATTGAACACCTGGTACATTTCACGGTTATCTGATTTAGAGGCTTGCTGTATCAATTGAAAAATAATGGGAGGTTCAAATAAATTGTCTTTTATAATCTTAAAATTGCTTGGCAGATATTTCATGCACTTGGTTTGCCCTCCGCCGCTGCAATGAATCAACCCGTGGATTTTATCAAAATGTTCTTGCAACAATATTTTTACCACAGGAGCATAGGTTCGTGTTGGGCTCAGGAGCAAATTTCCCACAGTCAGCTGTAATCCCTCGATGGTCAATGCATCCGTCATCTTG
>DATMMJ010000505.1:0-5951 GCA_035569795.1 Puia sp.
ACTGGAAAGAAAATGTGTTCGATTTCGTTACCCCTTATCCCGACTTCGATGTTAAGGCGATAAGTGAGTATGCAAAATCAAAAGGCATAAAAATGATCATGCATAATGAAACTTCGGGTTCTGCAACCAACTATGAAAGACAGATGGATACGGCTTTCCACTTCATGAATAAATTTGGTTACACTTCCGTGAAGACAGGTTATGTCGGTAAAATAATTCCGCGGGGAGAACATCACGATGGTCAGTGGATGATCAATCACTACGAGCGAGTTGCCGAAAAAGCAGCACAGTACCGGGTGATGCTCGATGCGCACGAACCAGTCCGCCCGACAGGCCTACAGCGCACGTATCCTAATTGGCTTGCATGCGAAGCCGCGCGTGGCAATGAATACAATGCATTTAGCGATGGTAACCCCCCAAATCACGAAACTATATTGCCTTTTGGCAGATTAATGGGTGGCCCGATGGATTACACCCCTGGCATATTCAAGCTCAAAAATTATGCTCCATATGCGCCTGAGAGGCAGGTCCACACGACCTTGGCCAAACAATTGGCATTATACGTAACAATGTACAGTCCGCTCCAAATGGCAGCTGATTTACCGGAGAATTATGATGCGCATAAAGATGCCTTTCAATTTATCAGGGATGTTCCCGTTGATTGGGATGACACAAAAATTATAGAAGCAGAGCCTGGTGATTACCTAACCATCGCCAGAAAAGAAAAAGAAAAACCCAACTGGTTTATCGGGGCTATCACTGGTGAGAATAAACGCAGCACAAAAATTTCTTTGAGTTTTCTTGACAAGGGGATTAAATACATTGCCACAGTGTATGCAGATGCAGATAATGCTAACTGGAAAGACAATCCGCAGGCATACAAAATCGAGCACTTCGTTGTTGACAGCAATAGCACCTTGCGACTTTACTTGGGAGAGGGTGGCGGAGCCGCTGTAAGCATTATCCCTTCTGGTCCGCAAAAGAATTAACTACCTGGACCCTGCACGGATTACCAAACAAAAGTAATCGGCATCTGTAAGATGCCGGCGAACCACAAAATCGGCCAACCTGTAATTGGTAGCCCCAAGGATGATTTCTGTCTGAGCAACCACAGCTGTTAATAACAAATCAAGGGTCACGCAGGACACACTTTTCAAAGTGTTTGCGCGGGGTGGCTAGTGTCTTTAACAGCGCTTCATTTGTTTCTTTTTTCTGGCAACCAAAGGAAGGCACAAATGCAGATGGCAAGGTTTGAAAGAGTTTTATAAAAGGACAGTTCATTCAACAAAATAAGCGTGGGCCTATTTTTTTCGATTACCAAATTTGCATTGCTTTGTGCCCCTCCCGGTCATCGGGTTTTCATAGAGTGGCTTTGTTCATAGGATAAGGATTCATTGGTGGTTTTAGAGGCATTTCATAGGCATAAGTTTTTCAAAACGGATAAAGATTAATAGTTGTCTAGCGGCTTCTAACGGGTTGGTTTGTTCATAGGACTACTGATCAATGGTTGTAAAACGGCTGTCTAACGGGTGGTTTAATTCAAAGGATAAAGAATTGGGTGTGGTTTAATAGCTATTGTGCACAGGTTTTCGGGATAAAATGTTTTCTGCATTGCGGGAATGGAGCTACAGGTAATTCTTATCAGCAAATGCCAGATGTACAATAGTTGGTTTTTCATTCGTATATATATATTTTGGTTACCAATTGCATATCGAAAAGCAAATAAGAGTTGGATATCCAGGTCCTGATTTTCGGAGGACAACCTTCCGCATGATTGCCAACCAATCATTAAGACCAGCCACTTTCGATTTTCCTTTTTCCATTCCTTTGCTGATTCGATGATGTAAAGGAAGGCCATTGGTAATCCATGAAAAATAGAGCATGCTCTAAATAAGCTGTACTCTTTAAGTTGGGATTCTTGTAGAGATTATACTACAAAAATGCCTTGAGATGTTATGGATGTATCATATGTGCTTGCTTCCAACACGAATTTTCAGGCCTTACTAGCTGATTTGCTTGCCTTTACTTTGCTAATGTTATTTTTTTCTTTAACCAGGTTAAAAGGTCCATTAAAATAATCAATCAAGTAATTAACAAGCAGAAATAGGCCAAAACTTCGGCGTTTTCTTGAATAAATTGTGGATACACATCCAATTAAGATATCTGCCACCCAGAGGTTTTCTCCGGCTTTATAAAAGTCAAAATGGATTTGAATTTTCCCACCGTAAGCTCTCACAAGAGAAACACCGCCGCTAACCTGACTCACCATGGTGCACCCATTCTCCATCTCTCAAGGGGAAGATAGCGATATAAATGTGGTAGGGTACAATTGCACCTCAGTCGCCTGAAGCCAAAACAATGCATCATGGTAGTTTTTTCCAATCCTTTTGTCGCCATGTTTGCGCAAAACTGAACTGATTTAATTGGTTTGAATTTAAAAAAAAATCAAGGCGAATGGCATGATTAGGGATATTGGCGCTTAAACTCGCTCGGTGTGATGCCTGTTTGCTTCTTAAAGATGGTATTGAAGGAAGATTTTGAATTGAAGCCCACTTCATACATCACTTCAAGTACAGTTATTTTTTTGTCCTTGGGGTGGGTAAGCAATCTCTTAGCCTCATCGATGCGGTAACTATTGATGCACTCAAAAAAGCTTTGGTTGAGCAATTCATTGATAACCTGGGAAAGTATTTTTGGTTTTAATGATAACTGGGCGGCAAGTTCATCTAAGGTCAATTCAGGTTCCAGATAGGGCTTGCTGGCTTTCATGTGCAATTGCAGCCTGTCAAGTATCTGTCTTTTCTGCGTTTCATTTAGCTGAGATGAAGCATATTTTGCAGGCTTCAAGGCTTCCTCGATCTGTTTTTCATCCCACCCAGAAAATATCTGCGGGTTTCTTAATGCTTTAAAGAACGCTACCATGACAAACAGCAGCAGCAAAAAAACCATAATAGAAAATACAAAGAAATAAGCATGGTTTAATAGCTGAAAGGAAAGATAGCTGTTTGTTGCACTGATGAGGATGATGATGAAAAAAAACTCTATCGTAGTTTGGAGCCAGCCGAGTGTTGCTCTCTGTGCATTTGAAAAATGATTGGATGCTGCCTTCCTGTATTGTATCAACAGCCGTGATGCGCTATACAAATAGATAACGAAATGTACATACACTACAAGACTTGCCAGATACACAGTGCCCGGGGTTTTTCTTTCTGTGATTGTGGTGAGTATTTCCATTTGTCTCTGATGACCTGCTGACAGGTAGCTTATTTCCAATGCGGAAAAAAAAATAATAAATGGTAAAAAATGAAGGGAATTTCTTACGGTGAAGCGAAAATCCTTGTATAAAACTGATTTTGTATAAAGAAAAATTAGCGGCCCGCATACAAAAAGCAGATTGGATCCCCATAGTGCAAATGCGGGAAAGCTAAAATAAAAGTGCTTTAATAATAAAAAACTATCTGTCAAGTTCAGAAACAGCGCGAGAAAAAAAGAGCCGATCAAAATATTGCTGATGCGTTTTCCTTTATCCGAAGTGAATAAGAATATTGTTATAAATAATAGCAGGAATAATACGAACAGGAAAAGAATATCTGTAAGATCAAATTGCATATATTATCAATCCATGAAGGCACATTTATAAATAAGTTACCTGTTCAGTCTTCAGCAGGCTATGCCCCTTATGAGAGTTTCCAATCCCCTCTTATATTAGCCTTCACCAAGGCATTTGCCTGCACATCATTATTAAACCTTTCCAGTTTGGGATCCCATTGCAAAGGACGATTCAGCCAGTATGCTATATTTGCGATGGAGCAAAGGCTGCTCGTGCGGTGGCCTGTTTCTGCAGGGCAGATAGGTTGCGAGTTGTTTTTGATTGCGGTCAGCCAGTCTGTGTAATGGTCATCGCTTTTGTATAAATGAATTTCGGTAGGTTTGATTTCAGTCGTTGCGATATTTGCAGGGTCACTATCAATATAATCGCGGCTGATATTCAAAGTTCCTTTTGTGCCGACGAAGCGGACACCAAAACCTCTCCCAAAATCCTGATGCTTTAATATAATGCCATTTTCATAAACCATTGTGAGTGATCTATATTTCTTGCCGTCAGGCGGAAACAGCTTGACTGGCCCGCTATTATCCACGCCCAGTCCCCATTGGGCAATATCGAACATGTGCGCGCCCCAATCGCTCAGGCTGCCGCCACCATATTCCTTGTATTTGCGCCAGTTTGGGTAAACTTCTTGTTCTACTGGAGGTGAGAGTTCCGAATTGAAAGGTCTGAAAGGAGCTGGGCCAACCCATTTGTCCCAATTGAGCACGGTAGGAACTGGCTGTGCGGGGAGGTCATCTGAGATAGCTGCGGGCCCTACATTCACCAGGACTTCTTTCACAGAGCCAATATATCCGTTGCGGACTAACTCGCATGCATGCCTGAAATTGACCCAGGAACGTTGCATACTGCCCGTTTGCAAAATCACTTTGTTTCTTTGTACTGCGTTCACCATCGCCCTGCCTTCTTCAATGGTATGCGCCAAGGGCTTTTCACAATACACGTGCTTGTGCGCGTTAGCTGCCATAATGCTGCCTACCGCATGCCAGTGATCCGGCGTTGCGACTATAACCGCGTCAATCTCTTTTCGTTCTAATAGTTCACGGAAATCTGCATACTCTGAAAATCCCCTGAAACCTGGCTGATGATTTATCTCAGCATACTTTTTTTCCACTTTCGATTTGAATAAAGCAAGCTTTTGGGAATCTACGTCAGAGCCGGCGATGATTTTTGCTATAGGAGCAAATGCATCTGCCAGGTCGCGTCCCTGTTTGCCGGTGCCAATGAACCCGAGGGTGATCATGTCACTGGGAGGAGTGAAACCTACGCCCCTTAAAACAAATCGAGGGATGATCGTAAAAGCAATGCCCGCTTTAAAACCGGTCTTTATGAATTGCCTTCGGGCAAATGGTTTGGTTTGAAAAAGAGTCTTTTTCCTCATGGCAGGATGGAATGTTTGCTAAATATAGATACTTTCTTATAAAATTCCCCGATTCCAGACGAGGGTTTAGCCCTGTATAAAATGACAAAAAATAATGCATATTAGGTATTGTAGCAGTAAAAGTCGGTTGGGATAATTGTAACACTAGTACATGAGGGTTAAGGCACTCAAATCCTTTTTTCATGAATGCAATGGTTTTGGTTAAAAAGAATAGTGCAGTTTTTACTGCACTGTTTTTTTGTAGCTATGGATGGGTTTACCCCGGAAATCAAAAATGCCAATAATATCATCTCAAAAATTTATTCAACTGCTCTCAACGCTCTTCCAAATTGCCCATCATCTGCAATTGACTTTGCGGCTTTCAAATAGAAGTTTTTGAGGTTTTCGCTTTTTGGCATCTTTTGCGATAGCTGAATGAGAAAATTGGCTTTCTCAAAATCGCCGCCAATATTTGGTGTTTGATTGATCAGGCTTATCCACTCAGGTTCTGATAGATTATTTTCTCCCATCAGTTTCCTGTACAGGTTTTCTTTCTGCGTGTCATCTCTGAAATGGCTGACTGTCTCCAGCAATTTATCAAAGAGTTTTTCTGACAGAGCGCTTTTGCTTATCAATTGCATTAGCAAATTCTCTTTTTGCATATCATCGTTTAAACGACCCGTGGCTTCAATCACCTCATATGTTTGTTGTTCGTCCAATTGGCCCTTGCCGATCATATCTGTCAGTAGCCCCTCTTTTTCGTTTTCATCGCGCAGCCCATTGATTACATGCATTACTTGCGGGAACGATTTTTTGGTGAGCGGCGCTAAGATGATGTTCTTTAATGCGCTGGTTTTTGCGTAATCATCACCAAGACTTTCAACAGCCTGGATGTAGGCTTGCATAGTTACTGAGTCCTTAAGCTCTTCAACCGTAAATCTTCTTAAGACCAGCTCTTTATCCTGATCAGAGCCGAACGCAACA
>DATMMJ010000506.1:0-3916 GCA_035569795.1 Puia sp.
AAGAATCAAACAGGATACTTCCCGAAATAAAACCCAGCAACTTAAAAATCCCAATGAATTGCCCCAGGTTGGCAGCACGCTTAAATTTTTGGGCCGACTCATCACTTCCTTAAAAAGAGTCAACATCAATTATTCTGAGAATTCTGCTTCCGCTATCTATGGATATTTAGACAGTACAAAAGCGCTGGGGATGGATTTGAAAAATGGGGAGCCGGGGTTTGGCTATGTTTTTGGAAAACAGCCCGGCCAGAATTTTGTCGACCAGCTGGCAAGCAAGCACCTGATAACAACGGACTCCACGTTGAATTTTCAGAACCAGCAAAGTTTTAACCAAAAATACAGCATCACTGCCATGCTCCAGCCATTCCGTGATTTTAATATAGATGTGAATCTTGAAAAAACGTTTGGGAAAACATTCACAGAATTATTTAAAGATACTGCAGGCGGTAGCGGATTTGTTCATCTGAGCCCTTATAATGCAGGGACTTTCAGCGTCAGTTTCATTTCGATGAAAACTTTGTTCCAGACAAACAAGCCTGACGAGCTTTCTAGCGCTTTTCAGAAATTTGAGAATTATCGCACTATACTTTCTGCGCGCCTGGGCAAAATAAATCCCTACTCGGCCTCACAGGCTGCAAACGGTTATTACAAGGGCTACGGGCAATATTCCCAGGATGTACTTATACCCGCATTCATTGCAGCTTATACAGGAAAAAACCCGAACACCATTTCTTTGATCAATGAAAATAGTGCAAGCACACGAAGCAATCCATTTTCCGGATATCTGCCGAAACCTAACTGGCGCATTGCATATAACGGACTGGCAAGACTACCCGGGTTTGACAAGATTTTTACAAGCTTTAATCTTACCCATGCCTATACAAGTACCTTGAGCATGGGAAGTTTTAATTCATCCTTACTTTATCAGGATCCGCTTGGCATCCGCTATCCAGGGTTTATTGATACTGCGTCCGGAAATTTCATTCCTTATTTTGCTGTTCCAAACATTACTATCAGTGAGGCTTTCTCGCCGCTACTAAATATTGATATGCAATTTGTCAACAAGTTGCAGGCTAGAATTGGTTACAGCAAGTCACGACTGCTAAGTCTAAGCCTGATAGATTATCAATTGACAGAAAGCCGCTCTACGGAATTTACATTCGGGGGTGGATTGAAAAAGAAAGGGCTGCCCATACCTTTTAAAATAAAAATGCCCGGCAAAAATGAAGCTTCAAAGAAATTAGATAATGAAATGAATTTCCGACTAGACTTCAGCATACGCGATGACATTACCTCCAATAGCAGGCTTGATCAAGGCTCTGCATTACCCACCGGAGGTCAGAAGACAATTACCATTTCTCCATCTATTGACTACGTGATAAGCAACCGCATTAACCTGAAATTGTATTTTGACCAGCGAAGGGTAACACCAAAAATTTCAACTTCGCCACCAATCATAACAACGCGCGCGGGGCTACAGATAAGGATTTCATTGGCTCCTTAGTGCGCTGTTGTGCATGCCATGGAGAAGCTGCATCAATGTCGTTTGCTCGGGGGAAGTTTTCTGGGTTTCTGATGGAGGAGAGAAAATGGTTAACTGATAACAATTAACTTTGGTTCAGCCATGAACCCTCTCATCAGCATTTGCATACCAGCATACAAAAGAACTGAATTCTTAAAGCGGCTGCTTGATTCAATAAGCATTCAAAGCTTCCAGGATTTTGAAGTTATTGTTACTGATGATAGCCCGGGCAGTGACGTAGAGCAGCTATGCATTCCATATAAAAGTAAATTTCTTCTATCCCATTTTCGCAACAATCAACCCTTAGGGACACCTGAAAATTGGAATGAAGCAATCAGCAAGGCAACTGGGCAATGGATAAAATTAATGCATGATGATGATTGGTTCAGCGGTCGAGATAGCCTGCAGGCATTTGCCGATAGGATTAAGGCCAATCCTCATGTTTCATTCATATTTTCAGCATATAGCAAGATTTACCTGGACGAAGCTAAAACCGAAGATATCTATGTCCCTTTTTTCCGGTACCGGTTATTAAAGAAAAACCCGGTTACGCTGCTTTCCACAAATATAATAGGGCCTCCCAGTGTTGTGCTTCATCTCAATAACAAGAAATTTGTTTACGACAAGAAATTGAAATGGCTTGTTGACATTGATTTCTACATCCGCTATCTAGAAAGGGAAAACCCTGTTTATATTAACCGTGCAATCATAAATGTGGGTGTGAGCGCTGAGCAGGTTACAAAAGAAACTTTCCGTGTACCCGCCATTGAAATCCCCGAGAATTTTTATTTGCTGGATAAAGTAGGTGCTTCACAATTAAAAAATATTTTGGTATACGATGCATGGTGGCGATTGCTACGAAATCTGAACATAAGAAAACCCAGTGATATTATTGACAGCGGTTATACCAGTCCGGTGCCTTCGGCCATACTTAATATGATTGAGTTTCAACGCAAAATCCCTTATAACATTTTGAAGATCGGAGCTTTCTCCAAAATTTCTATGTCGATTTGTTTTACTATGAATTTAAGTAAATAAGTTGCTATTCGCCAGGTCTTACCAAGATCCATTGAGTACTGCCACCACAGATTTATCTTAGCCGATTTTTTTTAGATAAGAAGCTTGTTATATTGTTCGCAGAAAAGTTGTCCATCGAATTTTTGTCTAGCAATCTCCCTACTTTTTTTACCAAGCTCAACTTTTAATGATGGGTCTTCAACCAGCAGTGTAAGCAGGCTGACACCTTCATCCACAATCTCATTTTCGTCAGTTGCATTTATCAAAAGCCCGTTTTGCATATGCGCAACGTAATCTGGAATTGCATTCACTGCTGTGGAAAGCACGACTTTCCCGTAAGCCATCATCTGCATAACAACAATGGGGAGTCCTTCATAACTGGAGGTTAAAATCAGCACATCTGCATCCTGATAAATGGAATTCAGCTTTTCTTCATCGGCCACATTCCCGTAAAACTCACAGTAAGGGAAATCATTAATTGAAATTTCATTTTCGACATTGCCAATAAAAGAAAAATGGACCGGATAATTTTTGTCATGCATTTTCTTTGCAATGGCTGCGATCAAATGAACTCTTTTCTGCGGTGACCCTCTGCCGACAAAAATTACTTCTAAATTTTTGTTGTGGGTTTCTTTGAAAGGTGGTATGTCAATTTTATTTTCTATAAAATGCAAATGACCATAAAATTTTTGATCGACATTTTGCTGATCATACAGCGCTGTCACTTTTTCTTTTAATTTTAAAGTGCTGAAAATTCTCTCCGTGATCAGATCGATAAAGCCGATGCTGTAAGGAAACCAAGTATCTAAATGGCAAAGCTCAACACGCCGGACACTTTTTTTTAAGTGCGGGAGGATTTTATAAAAATAAAGGCATTCCCCTCCGAAAACTACAGCATTGCCAGATTTATTTATCCAGGTTGCGAGTACGCCACGATAAAAAATATTCACAAAATGATAGAGTTTGTTGTCAATTTTTCGGTGAAGATCCACGACATCAAACCCGAGAAACAATTTTTTGAAACCATTGTTCTTTGGCTTTTTTGAGAATATTATTAATGGTTTTTTATTCTTAATGCAACCGGCAATGTCCGCGTTCACTTTGACAGACCCACCTAAATCTGCCGAAGGGAAAAAAAGAAAAGTTGAAGTTGGATTTCTCAATGGAGCAATCAAACCGTACATTTTACCTAGCTTGACGATTGGGGATATAATTATCGATTCCCATTTTTGCTTTACCACGGCAGTTTTATAATCCATTTCAGGAGTAATATTTTTTTAACAGATCGCTCAGATAATGTTTTCCAAATTCAATGTCCAGAACCTCCAAGATGGGTCTAATCAGCGATATATCAATCTTAAATTTGGCCCCTTTTCT
>DATMMJ010000507.1:0-4166 GCA_035569795.1 Puia sp.
AACAACGGTGACATGGCATCAAGTATTTTTTCATCCTGCCAGATGATGATTTCATCGGGCAAATCATGCATGATGACGAAATAAATTCTTGGTTCGGGTTATATTTTTTACACCAAATTACTTGAAGACCAAACAGGTAAAAATGAAGTCATAGAAACCTCAATAAAAAACCACAAGTAGTCTACGCAGTTTTATCATTCTCTATTTTCATTCTTGAAAAAAGATGGTCGAGTGATAAAGGACCGGATCCAAAAATAAAAAAAAGGAACAACAGGGAAAGTACCAGTATTATCAACCACAGCTCATTATCAACATAAGGCGATAAAATATTTATAAATCGCAAAGCGCCAACAACGATTGGCACCTGCAGCAAGACTCCAAGCCTTGTAAAAAGCCCTAGGAAAATAAGGCCGCCGCCGACAATATGTATATACGTTACATAATTTATTATCATGTCCATTATTTTTGGGGATTCGCGAATGGCATTATTAGCAATCAAAAGTTCGCGCAGATAAGCGGCATGATTAAAAAAATAAAATCCTTTTGCTAATAGAAAAATCCCGAACATCATCCGGATTATATCAAGTATTTTGGGATGATGCCTGTCGCCCCAGCTTTTAATTTTATACACGATGTTCATGGCTAATTATTTAAATAATAAAACAGACAGTGGTTAATAGAGATATAGAAAGCAGAGATGCTTGCCTGGTGTTTCTATGTCAAAATTAAGAAAATGAAAGATTAACTGAAAGAGAGTGCAATTTGCTTTTGCAATAGTTCTTGTTCACACGCACTCTACTGTTGTTGGTCAGGCAACCAGCAAAGGCGGAAGCTAAAAAAAAATAAGTTTCACACAATCAACCGCAACGATTCGTCCCAGTAGCGCTCTGCGTTTTTAATATCCAATGCATAATGCGCAACACCGAAATAATTATCCGGGCGATGTGTTACGTGTTATGCTTCATTGCAATTTTCAAAATAGCGGCCACCAATGCTTTCGAGGAAGGGACTGTTGCACATTTCTCAATATAGTACAAAACATACGAGTTTGCGACGCAATGAAGCTTAATACCAGCAATTAATAGGGTATTAAAATACTGATCACAAAATTTCGTTCCAAATTTATTATTCCATTAATTTTATAGACTAATATTTTATTAATAAAAATTTTGCAAGTAGATTTAATTTTGAATAAGGCAGGGAATGAAGCCCTACTTTTGAGAAAAATTATTATTTATCATTAAATCATACAATTATGAAAACGTCACAATCGCAATTCAATAAACTAAAGATTAGGTATACATTGCTGCTCGTTTTGATATTTTCATTTTTTTCTCTCAAAGGACTTGCGCAAACACCTGCTTCAAAAGACTATTTTACAATAGAAAATTATTATAAAGTAAAATGGGGCTTTGCAGATGAGTTTATTAATCTGTGGAAAACAAACCACTATCCTTTGCTCAAGAAAGCGATTGAGAAGGGCGACATCATCAGCGTTACTGCGTCAAAGCCCAGATATCATAGCGGGGAAGATACAAGATGGGATTATAGGGTAACGCTCGTTTTTAAAAATGCTGCTGCCGCATTCGACCCGGACCTCACTACTCCATATAAAAGTCAATTATATCCGGATCAGGCTGCATACATAAAAGCAGAGCAACACCGTTTTGAGCTTTTATTAGCGCATTGGGATGTTGAAGTGGCCAAAGAGCCGCTTAACTGAAATGAGTTTCCCGCAAGAAGCGATAATGATCATCATTAAAATCTCAAACTGCATATAAATCTGGTGTAAGGGTATGCGCTTCACTTATTGAAAGAATATTATATTGAAACAACTGCTGTCTTCTGTTTAAAAATACATTAGCTTCATGCTATCAACTCACTTGTTTAATCGCTTATATGAAAAAGATAGTCTTTTCTTGTATTGCCTGCTTTTGGTTGATGGCATTTTCTCATGCTTTGTTAATCCGGCAACCCGGATGGACATCCCTGTTTGATGGCACCTCGCTCACAGGCTGGAAAGTGGGTGATAATGCGGCCACCTTTCATGCAGACAGCGGTATGATCATCGTGCATGGCAATACAGCACATCTGTTTTACGTGGGGGATTTTCAACAACATCATTTCAAAAACTTTGAATTTAAAGCTGATGTAAAAACCATGCCTGGCGCAAATTCAGGCATCTATTTCCATACACAATTCCAGCAGGGAGGATGGCCTGCCAGAGGATATGAGGTGCAGGTGAATAATTCACATTCAGATTGGCGCAGGACCGGAAGTTTATATGGCATTAAGGATGTGAAAGAAGTATTTGTAAAAGATAACGAATGGTTCTCTGAGTACATCAAAGTAGTTGGGAAAAGGGTGATCATTAAATTGAATGATAAAACGGTGGTCGATTATACTGAGCCTGAAAATGTATTGCATGAAAGGAATGCAGGCGATTCGCTGCGCGTAATTTCAAGCGGCACTTTCGCATTGCAGGGCCATGATCCCAAAAGCATTGTTTATTTTAAGAACATCATGGTAAAGCCTCTTCCTGAGTAGAGGCCGGATAATACTGAGAGTTCACTAAATATTTATTAATGGATTTTAAAACAACGATACGTGAAAACTATGTATGGCTCGCCTGATTGTAAGTAGCCTATAATTTTTTTATCCTCATATTCCTGAACCGCACCACATCGCCATGCCCTAAGAAACCCAGATGCCCGGTAGTCCGCAGCAGCCCGGGATGTTCTCTATGATCGATAGTGCCATTTTTAGAGGCTTCTTTAATATCGCCATCCAAAATGACAGTTCCGTTTAGGGTCACTTTTACTTTGTTTCCACTAGCTATTATTTCTTCTTTATTCCATTCACCCATTGGCAACAAAAATCCTCTTTTGGCAGGGATCACACCATAGACCGAACCATGATATTGATAAGCGTGCAGGTCTTTATACATAGGGTCTTCATTGTCGAGCACCTGTATTTCCATGCCTACATAAGCTGCATCACCATCTAGTGGCGCACGGATACCGATACCATTATTTGCTCCCGGGGTCAACTGAAATTCAAAACGGTATATAAAGTTGCCGAACTCCTGAATGGTATATAAATTTCCTCCGCTCCCGTCCTGTGGGTTCACTTCTACTACTCCGTCCTTTACCACATAACCAGTCGTGTTGCCAGTCCATTGATCTAAATGCGTACCGTCAAATAATGAAACAAAGCCCTGTTTTTTTTCTGATTCACTTAATGCGTTCGGTTCACTACTGGGCAGTTCTTTCAAATAGATATTACGATATGCAACATAGGTTCCGTGTGCCTGCAATTCCATTTGCTCTTTTGCAAAAATGGGTATGCTATGATCCCAATAATTTTCTAGAGGAATATTATCGGTAACCAGAACGCCATTCAAAAAGACAGTCACTTTTTCCCCCCTCATGATAATATGAAAACGATTCCACTCCCCCACTTTATTATCCGCGACCACCAAGGGCTTGCTTTCGTATTTTTGATTGTTGTATAAACCTCCGGAACCTACCTGTGCACCGGCGTCCGTCCTGCTCGTATCCCAGATCTGCACTTGTGGCGTGCCTCTTAGATATATTCCGGCATCTCCTTTTTCTGTGATCTTCCAATCCACATACATTTCAATATCCCCATATTTTTTTGCTGTGGCTAAATTGTCTCCATGCCCGGTGAAAATCAATAACCCGTTTTTCACTATCCAATCGTTTTTCATCCTCGTGTCAGCTGCCAGCTGCGCAACCCGCAATGCGGAGTCTGACATGTGCGCTCTGACAATGGGATTGCCCACTAATCCTTTCCATCCGCTCAAATCAATTCCATTGAACAAGCTTACAAAACCATTATCATAAGGCATTTTAAGTAAATGTGCTTTTAGCTTGCTTACGAGTACCGTGCTGTCTTCTCCTTTGACAAGACGCAATGCTGTTTCCAGCGCCTCTCTCACAATGGGTCCTTTAATGGTTTCATCAGCCAAAGCTAAGCGCGTCGCGATCAAGGCAGCGTCACTGCGCACTTCTGCGTCATTTAACAATCGGGTTACGAACATAAAACTGCTAAAACCTGAAATATGTGCCGCCTGTGCTAAAATATTTCTTTTCTCTATAGGGTTGCGAGCCTGCTCCATCCGATCTTGCAAAGCCAATAACTTT
>DATMMJ010000508.1:0-4918 GCA_035569795.1 Puia sp.
AACAGACTGATATCTATTGCTGATACTGTATTTGCTCAAAATCTCGCAGTACTATTGAACGGCGTAGTTGGCAATAAGCTGCAGATTGGGGTGAAAGAATCTGCTGCGCTTGTTCCCTTTGTATCTCTGAAGGTGTATGAATTCCCGCAGATAAATATTTTATGGCTGGGCACAATTATTATGATTGTTGGACTTATTATAAGCATTGTGAATAGATCCAAGATGAAATTTTAGTATATAAGATGCATAGTCCAGATACTTTCCCCCTTTGTAAACAACCTTTCGGGTTTAATTAACGTATGTGTTCATTTAGAATTAAATTTCTTATTTACTTTTATTAACGAAAGTAAAAAGTACAGTCAATGAAAGCAGCATCTTTTCTCTTACTTCCCGTTTTACTTCTGTCCGCCATCCATTGGCACAATGACTTAGATGAAGCAAAACAAATAGCCCGGATGCAGCACAAATATATCCTGCTTAATTTTTCAGGCTCTGACTGGTGCGGACCTTGCATGCGCATGCACGATGAAATCTTTGGGGCTGAAGTTTTCAAAAATATGGCTGATACGCAGCTAGTGCTTGTCAACGCGGATTTTCCAAGGAAGAAAAAAAACCAATTGTCTCCAAAGCAGCAGGAGATCAATAATAAGATCGCCGACCAATATAATGCGCAAGGCAAATTCCCATATACACTATTGCTGGATACCAATGGAAAAGTACTGAAAGATTGGGATGGGTTACCAAATGAAACGCCGGAAGCATTCACGATTGAAGTTAGAAACGGCATTTATACCAACCATTAAAAATGGATGACTCAAAAAACTGTCTTTAGCAGGAGCCTGAAATTAATGGGCAACAGTTTTCAGATAAGCGCTGTCTGTGAAAATGAGACGCGGGCTAGTGATATGATTGAGGCAGCCATATGTGAGATTCGTCGCATAGAAAAACTGCTAACTACTTTTAGCGAAGACAGTGAAACTGCGCAAATCAATAGCAAAGCGGGAATTGAACCGGTTACAGTAAGTGAGGAAACATTTAGCATCATCGAGCGTTCTATCCGGATTTCCGGGATCACCCAGGGTGCATTTGATATTACCTATGGTTCGGTTGATAAACGCCTTTGGAATTTTGATATGAACATGAAATCGCTGCCAGATAAAGACACAGCAAAGAAAATGGTAAAGCTGATCAATTACCGGAACATAATTTTGGATAAAGAAAAAAAGACTGTGTTCCTGAAAGAACAGGGAATGCGGATCGGGTTTGGTGGGATTGGGAAAGGATATGCTGCAGACAGAGCAAAGCAAGTGATGATAGCACTAGGAACCGAAAGTGGGATTGTAAATGCTTCGGGCGATTTGACCACCTGGGGTTATCAGCCAAATGGTAAACCCTGGACTATCGGGATTGCGAACCCAAATGCAAAACAGCAGATATTTTCTTACATGAATATTACTAATATGGCTATTGCTACCTCAGGCAATTATGAAAAATATATAATGATCGATGGAAAAAAATATTCTCATACAATTGATCCACGCACCGGGCTTCCTGTAAAAGGAATAAAAAGTGTAACAATCTTCAGCGCTATGGCAGAAATAGCTGACGCAATGGCCACACCTGTTATGATAATGGGAATTCATGCAGGCATGGATTTAATAAATCAAATGAACGACATTGAAACAATCATTATTGACGATGACGACAAATTGTATACCTCCAACAATATTCATTTCAATTAAAAATTAATTATGAAAAGAAAAGTGCTTTTGAAATATTGTTGCGCAGTGCCCATTGCTGGTTTAATCTTCTCCTCCTGCGCACAAGTACGAGAATACCAGAAAAGCAGGATTAATGACTCTGAAATGATGCTTTCCAATAGGAAAGTGGAAAAAAATGAGCTTAATGCGCAAACCTACCGGGAAGGCTCTTCCGGCGCCAACGGAGGCAAAACCGGCGGTGGTTGCGGATGCAATTAATTTAACAAACCAACAGGAACGATCAGATGAAAAAAATTTGCTTAACCGTTGTGGGAATGTACATGATGATGCTGCATGCATTTTCTCAAAGTTCTCCTAAAGATACTTCCACATATAAACCCAAAAAACTAACCCTTGATGAGGTGAACCTTGTTTCAAGCTACTACACACAAACAGCAGATAAGTCTGCCGTAATGGGGGGAAGAACGGACGCAAAGGGAATTGGGGATGTTACTGATCTTGCCAGCGGTTTGGATTTGAAATTTGTATCATGGGATAGCAAGAAACGTAAAAACATATTTACCGCTGGATTTGGAATTGATTATCATACAGCCGCTTCTCAGGCTTACGTTGATTCCAACGGGCATGCAAAGAGAGACGGCACAAGGTTATACCCAACGCTTGACTGGTCTATTGAGAATGAAAAAAAAGGAACTGCATTTGGGATTGGGGCATATTATTCCGCTGAGCACAATTATTATCATTCTATAGGGCTGAATACTTCATTCTCAAAAAAAACACATAATAATGGGGAATTCAGTTTCAAGCTCACGGGCTACTTCGATAACATAAAAATGATAAAGCCGGCAGAATTTGAGCCGGTTGATTCTGTGAAAAATATTCCTGTCACGGACAGCATTGTATATGTCACAACAGCCAGTGGCCGTACAGAAGCCATAGTCTACCAAAATGGCGGGATTGTCAGCAAAAGTTCAAACCGTTCAAGCATCCCTTCACAATCAAGGGATACATACACTGCTTCCTTTGGATTCTCACAAGTAATTAACCAGCGCTTACAGGGAAGCATAGCGATGGATCTGGTTTATATGAATGGCTATCTTGGACTACCTTTTCACCGCGTTTATTTTAATAACGGCAAGGACACCATTGAGAGCCTTCCGTCGCAACGTTTTAAATTCCCCATTGGGATCAGGCTAAATTATTTTCTGGGGGATAATATTATACTACGGGGGTATTACCGGTTTTACATTGATAACTGGGGCCTTACCTCGCACACAGCAAGTCTTGAAGTGCCAATAAAAATAACACCATTCTTTTCGCTTTCCCCGTTTTACAGATATTATGTTCAAACTGCCGTTAATTATTTCGCACCATATGAAGGGCACTCGCCACAAGATCAGTATTTTACCAGCAATTACGCGCTTGCAGCGTTCACCAGCCATTCTTTTGGAATGGGCATAAGGCTTGCGCCTCCAAAAGGAGTATTAATAAGAAGCCTGAGTGCAGTTGAAATAAGATACGGCCATTACACCCAATCTACAGACCTGGTTTCAGACATAATTTCAATGAACCTAAAATTTAAATAGCTAGGGCTTATAGTGAGTAGTCAAGGTAAGAAGATCATTTATTAACCCACTCCCAACCTTCCCGGTTTTGGCTATATTAACAAATCTTCAGGCAAGCGTTTGGGTTACTTCTGCTGTCTATGAGTATGAATAATCGGGTATTTTATATAATTTTAGGCCAATAATCATGCGCCATCAACATAATAAATTTTTCCGACTCATTTTATCCGTGCTTTTCATATTGGCCGTGCATGTTTGTTTTGCCCAACAGCCTGCCAAAACGAACGCTTCTTCCCGTTTTGGGCCTTATGACACCTTGTTAGTGCCTGTTTTTGTTTATAACGGCGATACCCTACCATCAAGAACGCTGACAATGGTGTGGGTCACAGCACCTATGCCGCCGTCCATGCGCAAACGGCTGGAGGAATGGACCAGGCTTCGCAATGCAGTATATGTAACCTATCCGTTTGCGAAAAAAGCGGGCGTAATAATGAACGAAATGAATATTAAGCTGGCGAAGATGACGGATGAAAAAGATAAAAAAAAGTATATAAAATCCAGAGAGAAAGAATTAAAAAAGGAATTTGCAGACCCGCTCACTAACCTTTCTGTGTATCAGGGCCAGGTGCTGATGAAACTCATCAACAGGCAGACCGGCAATAATTGTTACGATATCATCAAAGAGTATAAGGGTGGCTTTACTGCGCGATTCTGGCAAACGGTAGCGTTCTTTTTTGGCAGCAGCTTAAAACAACCTTATGATGCAAAAGGGGACGATAAGCAGTGTGAGATTTTTGTGCTGGAAGTCGAGCGGATGTATCACGGGTAATGACTAAAATTGGGTCAGGGTTCATCCCTTTGGGAGTCAAAACTTGGATTTAGTAATACCAGCAGCATTGTCATGAGTTCTTTCGCTCGCTACTCAATGAGCATTACTTCTTCCTTTCCGTCTTTTTCTTTCCAAAACACTTTTACTTTTTGAGATATTATGGAATCAATCGCCTTTCCCACATAATCAGGCTGGATGGGCAACTGCCTACTAAATCTTCTGTCTATCAGTACACAAAGTTCAACTTTAGATGGCCTTCCAAAATCAAGCAATGCATCCAAAGCAGCGCGGATTGTTCTTCCTGTGTACAATACATCGTCAATCAGCACCACATTTTTATTTTCAATCGAAAAAGGTATATCCGTCTGGTTGAGGGTATGTAAACCCTGGCGCACGTCATCGCGGTAAAATGTAATATCTAACCTGCCATAATAAATTTTTTCGTTCGCCACCTGTTTACGAATTTCCTTTACAATACGATCTGAAAAATAAATTCCTCTCGGCTGAATGCCAATCAACACAGTATCTTTCAGATCCAGATGATTTTCGAACAACTGATTGCTGAGCCTTTGTATCGTGATGACCAATTGTTGTTCGTTGAGTATAGTCTTCAAAATAATATTTTCATAAAAATAAGAAAATGGCAGAATTGTAATTTGTTAGTTTTGTGGCTTGGTCATGAAATAACAAGGCTTGACCTGGGGCTTAAGGCTATGATTTCACTTGTAGGAACCTTAAGGTTCCTTAACAAACGGATATTTATATTCTGTCGGAGGGTTAAAAGTTTCTTTAATTGTCCTTGC
>DATMMJ010000509.1:0-6363 GCA_035569795.1 Puia sp.
AGATGCAACCGATGTCATCATGGTGATGCCAGCGCTTGGGCCATCTTTTGGAACTGCTCCTTCAGGCACATGAATATGCAAGGTCTTTTTATTAAAAAACTCAGGATCTATATCAAATTTTCTCGCATTGGATTGCAGGTAAGAGAGCGCTGTCACAGCGCTTTCTTTCATCACATTGCCCAGGTTACCAGTTAATTTCAGATCGCCTTTGCCTTCACTTACGTTTGTCTCTACAAATAATATATCACCGCCAACATAAGTCCAGGCAAGCCCCACCGCCACTCCCGGCATATTGGCCACCTTGTACAGATCATTGCTGTAACGGGTTCTGCCCAACACTTTTTCTACATCGCCAGGCGACACGGTTGGTTTCAGTTTCCCTTTTGTTGCATATTCTTTCGCCTGATAGCGCATCATCGAAGCAAGCTGCCTGTCTAGTTCTCTGACGCCACTTTCTCTTGTATAATCCTGAATGATTCTCTCCAGTACTTTATCGCTGATCTTAAAATTGAGTGACTTCAATCCATGTGCCTCTTTTTGTTTTGGCACAAGATGGCGTTTGGCAATTTCTATTTTTTCTTCCACAGCATATCCGCTCAGATCAATTATTTCTAATCTGTCCCGCAGTGCAGGTTGGATATGATTGATATCATTGGCTGTTGCTACGAAGAGTACTTTGCTCAAGTCGTACTCCAACTCAAGATAATTATCGTAAAAAGTATGGTTCTGCTCCGGATCAAGCACTTCCAACAATGCCGAGGATGGGTCCCCGCGGAAATCTGTGCCCACCTTATCTATCTCATCCAGTATCATCACTGGGTTGGATGATTTTACTTTACGCAAGGATTGCAATATCCTACCAGGCATCGCTCCGATATAGGTTTTGCGATGACCGCGTATCTCGCTCTCATCATGCAGGCCTCCTAAACTGATGCGCACATATTTTCTACCGATAGCATTAGCAATGCTTTTGCCCAAAGAAGTTTTACCAATACCAGGAGGGCCGATAAAACAAAGTATGGGGCTTTTCATATCACCTTTAAGTTTGAGCACAGCGAGATATTCTAAGATGCGTTCTTTTACTTTATTCATCCCATAATGATCGTGGTCAAGCACCTTTTTTGATTTCTTCAGATCATATAAATCCTCGGTGTAGTCTCCCCAGGGCAAATCAAGCATCAGGTCAAGATGATTGTATACGACGGAATAATCGGGTGTGCTGGGATGCATCCTTTCCAACTTCTCAATGCCTTTTTTGAATATCTCTTTTGCTGCAACTGGCCATTTTTTTGCTTCCCCTTTTTTCTGCATCTCCTTTACTTCCCGCTCATTAGTATCACCGCCCAGCTCATCTTTAATGCTCTTGAGTTGCTGCTGCAAAAAATAATCACGCTGCTGTTTATCAAGCTCGGTCTTTGTTTTGTTGGATAGTTTATTTTTTAATTCAGCAAACTGCAGTTCTCTTTGCAGGAGTTGCATTAACAGATCAGCGCGCGATTGAATATGATTGATCTCCAGCAATTTTTGTTTTTCCTGCAGCTCCGCATTCAGGTTGCTTGAAATAAAATGTATGAGAAAGGAAGGGTTCTCTATATTTTTCAAAATGATGGATGCTTCCGAAGGTATGTTTGGAGAAAGCTGTATGATCTGCGAAGCGAGGTCTTTGATGTTCGAAACATAGGCATTAAAATCCTGCCCTTTGGGCGCCTCTTCTTCCTGCAACAATACCACTTGAGCTTTAAAATAGGGATCCTCCGAAGTGACTGCGCCTACTTTAAACCTGCGCTTGCCTTGCAGGATAACCGTGGTTCCGCCATCGGGCATTTTTATCAATTTGATGATCCGTGCCACAGTTCCGATATTTTCAAGATCAGATACAGTCGGATCTTCCACGACACTGTCTTTTTGCGCAAGCACTCCTATCAATTTGTCAGATTTATAGGAATCGTTTACGGCTTTGATGCTTTTGTCTCTGCCAACAGTAATCGGCAGGACAACGCCTGGAAAAAGCACGGTGTTGCGCAACGGCAACACAGGCAGTTCCTGTGGCACTTCCACATCGTTCAGCGTTTCATTATCAGATTCGTTTAAAGGAATGATGGGCATAAAATCCATCTCGTCTTCAGGGCGCAACAAGAAATTCGTTTCTTTCATATTCTATTTATCAATGACAAAATAACACCTATTCAGCGGAAAAATCACTGTTTTATGCAGAAGGGTATAAGCGCCAAATATAATGCCAAGAAGCCAATTAGCAAACTCAGGGAGCCCACGCATCCTTGCGACAGAAATTTCGGTCATTCATGCTTATACCATATATTAGGGTTCGGGCGAAATCATAAACTAAAGCAAATTCCATGTTTTAATTTTAAGTTCAATAGAAAATGAAAGCCATTGTATGCACGAAATATGGGCCGCCTGAAGTACTTCAGCTTAAAGAGATGAAAAAACCCGTTCCAGGAAAAAATGAAGTGTGCATAAAAATCTTTGCGACCGCAGTAACGGCAAGTGACTGCATTGTCAGGGGATTGAATTTACCTTTCGTTTACCGGCTCGCAATACGGGTAATGATAGGATTTACAAAACCAAGACAACCCATTCTCGGGATGGTGCTTGCCGGAGAAATTGAATCGGTGGGAAGAGATGTACAATTGTTTAAAACAGGTGATCAGGTTTTTGGGTTTATTTTTCCTTTTGGCACCTATGCAGAGTATAAGTGCATACCTGAAAAGAAGCTGATAACAGGTAAGCCTGCAAACGTGAGTTTTGAACAGGCCGCTGCCATTCCTTACGGTGGGCTTTTAGCATTGTATTTTCTGAAGAAAGCAAATATTCAAAGTGGGCAAAAAATCCTTATTTATGGAGCCTCCGGAGCAATCGGCACATCTGCTCTGCAACTTGCCGGCTACTATGAGGCAGAAGTTACTGCGGTGTGCAGCACTGCAAATTTGGAATTGGTAAGATCTCTTGGTGCGGGTAAAGTAATTGATTACACCAAAGAGGATTTTATGGAGAAGGGAGAGCTTTATGATTTTATTTTTGATGCTGTTGGCAAAAGAAAAAGCTCTGCATTCAAAGTACAGTGCAAAATGGCGCTTGCTCCAAATGGGAAATACCTATCCGTTGATGATGAAATGCCAAAGTTTCATATTGCAGATTTGATTTTATTAAAGGAACTCGTTGAGATGGCAAAGCTAAAACCAGTTATCGACCGATGCTACCCGTTAGAACAAATGGTCGAAGCACACAGGTATGTTGACAAAGGACACAAAAAAGGAAATGTCGTAGTAACGATATGGTAGAAAAGAACGAACTTCCCCTATTTTTCGTTTCAGGGCGGAGTCTTCCCGATTTCAAATCGAGGTGTCTTCATCTAAATACTATTTAGGGCGCAATTAACTTCAGTAAAATACTTCTTCAGAAATTAAAAAATTGTATTGGCTTATAGATGGTATTAGGTGCTCAAATAAATTATGGCGAGTCATTTCCGTTCATTAACCAAAACGATCTTGGGACTTTCTCCAACATTCAAAGTCACAACGCCATTAACTATTTTTTTCCTGGCACTACTGCCATGGGAAGAATTGTCATCTAGCGAAATTTCCCGTGCCTCTGCCCTAGCGACCGTTCCAACATTCAATGGATAGTTTGTATATTTTGTTCCGTTGCGGGTTGGGCAATAAATAAAATAAGCAACGGAATCAGGAGAAATTTTGTTCCTGTATTTATAAATCCACACTTTCCCTTTTTCACTTACAACGTCATCTGCAACATAATTCCCGAGCGTGTTGACAAATGTGCTGATATAAAACCATGCAGGCAGTGGCTCGATTTTTCCGTCCGGCGATTCCCGTAGCACACCACTTGTTAAATATACAGAAGGATCATCCTTTATCCCAGCATCCCTCAGCCAGTATAAAATGTATGCATCAAACCCTGAAAAAGCAGTTGCATTGATAGAGCGCAGAATGAATATCCCCTGGCACTGCCCTTCTGAAAGCCCAGGCAGCAAAGGTGTTCCCTGTCTTGACAACTGACTCTTGTCATAGCCATTCTCTCCCAAAAAGCAGGGTGCATCCGGCTGATAGCGGTAGGTAGCTTCTCTTACTTTTGCCAGTTTCCATCTAAGCGAATCTTCTTCCGGCGTGATGCCGTGTTTGCCGTCAGTACAGTAATGATGGTATTGTATGGCGCCGTCCCAGATAAATTTTTTATCCTTCCGCAATGTATTGCATAGAAATTTTAGTACACGAACCCGGTTTGTATCTAGTTCAATCATGCCGCTTGTCATTAGCCTGCTCGCAGGGTCTGCGTTCTTAATACCAATTGTTTTTCCTAATGCGCTTTCATGCCCGTCATAATCAGCGCTGCTTTGAGCGAAATATTCAACCGGGCTGCAATATTTATCACCTACCCATGTTGCATCGTCTTCATTTCCGTTTTCGTATAGGCTGGTTATCCCCCGCCCCGATCTTTTTGGCCCCGGAGCCACTGAAAGCAAATTGGAATCAATTTTTGTGTTCCCGAAAAAAGCAGCAATATTCCACATCATTCGGCCGTGCCTGGCATAGCTCAATGGATTTTCAGGATCCATCGCAACTTCTGTGACCGGCCTAAGATTTTCTAATTTTTTTTTATTCATCCATAAAGGGAGACCCATGATGCTGTACCAGACAATGGCTCCATTTTTTTTCACAACCTTATCCATAAAAAAGGAATAGTCATTTGCATTTTTATCCCAATGCCCGTTATGCAGCATATTATAGGTATTTTTAGGATATGCATTGACGTTATCACTATCAAAATCCATTGCGAAAGTATATAACCTGCTGTAATGGAAAGGTTTTACCCAGGTAGGATCCACTGCATTAAAATAATTCACGCCCAAAAAATCTTTCATCATTTTTTTTGCAATACGCGGGCCATTGTACACGGAAGATGGGGGTGGCGGGACGGATTTATAGGGACACCCGTATAAAACCATTTCATTGATCGATGTTTGAAAATTGCTGAAGCGTATCATCACATACTCGGAGCTATCATCCAACAAAAACCTGCGCCAGCCCCACATACCCGCATTTCCCTTTGTAACCAAAGCGGCTTTCAGCTTCCATTGACCCATGTCTCCGGTGTAAAACCAAACGCTGTCACTAGAGTAAGAATGATCATACAGATAGACTTCTGATAATTTGTATGGCACTCGCAAATCTGTGACAATGCGGCTTCCTTTAGTCAGGGGGAAATAAATGGCCGGATGAGCGGTTGGCTGGGGGTTTGTGACCGGAATATAGTTCTCACTAGTTTTGCTCTCCGCCCGTGGGTCAACAAAAGCATTCTCATCAAACAAATTAAAAGGCTTGCCCTTTCCTTCATCTTCATAGCCGCTTAAATCATACACATAGTCTTTATAAACTATTATTTTCTGAGGCAAGTTGCATGGATTTCCACTAGCTGGATTTTTTTCAGCTATTCCAGAAATAAGGGCAGATTGATTATTGTTCCTGCAGCCGGGAAAAATAATAATCAATATTAAAAAATTTCTGTAGCGACAGGCGCAGTTTATCAGGCGCGAAATCATTTTTTATTGTTGAGCAACATATATTTTGCAGTTTCGTACACCCCGTCAGTTAATTGCTGCATCAGCTTTTTTACCGGGCCGTTCCTTGTCTCCGGTGGCACAGAATCATTATTAATCACAGAAACCATTTCTTCTTTATTGCCCTTTATCTGTCTGCGGTAAAAATAATTTCCTTTTATGACACCGATATATTCATCATCTGGACTGTAAATAAATGAAAATGCTGTATTGGAATGGTAGTGAACCGTGTCGAGCACATCTCTGCCTAAGGTAGTGTTCTGGTAATTGATATTGCAAAGTCCGGCAAGTGTAGGCAGCACATCCACCTGTGAGCATAAATCAGAAACACGGCGTGGCGTCAGCAATTTTGGCCCGTAAATTAACATGGGTACATGTTCGAGAGTTAACTTCTGATTTGTCCATGATTTTGGGAACATGTTGCCGGCATCCCCAGGGATGCCATGGTCGCCAATGAACAAAAAAATGGTATTGTCAAAATAGTTTTCTTTTTGTGCTGCTTCCATAAATTTTCTGTATCCAAAATCTGTGTAGCGAAAAGCATTTAATTCATCATTGCTATCAAAACCAAATTCCTTTAGCGAATCTTCCGGCACATTCACTTTATGGAACTCCTGCAAATCTTCCTGCTGGATGGAATATGGGCGGTGGTTGTCCGCAGTTTGGATAATAGCGAAAAATGGTTTCTTTTCCTCGCGCAATTTTTTGTTTGCTTCCAAAAATAAATTTTTATCGCTGATTCCCCACACATCAATTTTGGGGGAAGC
>DATMMJ010000510.1:0-8218 GCA_035569795.1 Puia sp.
TGTTTTGTATCGAAACAGTATCAAAAATACCTACTATCAAAAATAGTATCGTTGCTGTTGCTAAATGTCTCCTGTACGGTTAATTCATTTTTGTTTTGCAAAATTGCTAGTTTTGTCCATGAAAAATAAGTAGTCAATACAATATTGCATAGTACAAAATTATAGACCAATGGAGTCCAAACGAAAAAACAGGGATTATAATCCAACCCATTGTGGCGTTACCCATTTTCTGAACAGGATTGGTGGAAAATGGAAAGTGTTGGTGATTTACGCCATTAGTAAAAAGTGTAACCGTTTTAGTTTATTGCACCGGGCAATTCCGCATATAAGTAAGCAAATGCTGGTAAATCAATTGCGGGAGTTAGAAGAAGACGGGATTTTAGAACGGATTATCTATGCCGAAATTCCTCCACGGGTGGAATACAAGATTACAAAATATGGTCAGTCTTTAATGCCTGTCATTGATGTCATACAGGATTGGGGATTGAAAGATTTGAAAAAAATAAAGAAGTAAAATTCAATTTATTTACAAGGCCTTTACATACTTCTAATTTTCTCTTCTTCCAGGTCAATCAGGTACAATTGGCTTCTGATCACCTCTTCATCGAGATCCGGATCTTTATTTCTTTCAATTAAAAAATTGCGCTGGTGCTCCAATAGCTCAAGATAAATTCTTCTGTGTTCTGCATCCATTATTTCATCATCAGCTATTAACATTTTGTCTTCCCAATGCCTGAGTGTGTCTGCAAGTAAAGGTTTGCTGACTATGTATTCGGCGTATTTATTCTTAAGCACATTGACGGAGTGGGCATACAACTCTCTTCGGACCCTTTTCGAAACCTTATCTAAATCCTCTTCGAAATTCATAAAAGCAGCAGTTCGTTTCAAAATATAAGGTAAAGTAAGCCCCTGTACCAGTAAAGTAAGTACTATAACCACAAAAGTGATGAACAAGATTAGATTTCTCTGAGGAAAGTCTTGGCCATTAGAGAGCTGCGCTGGAATAGCAAGCGCTGCGGCCAATGAAACAACGCCTCTCATGCCGGTCCAGCCCAATACAAAAGGCCTTTTCCACATACCCTCGCGGTTCATCCGATTAAATGTTTCCCGCCTGAATAAATAAGTAGCGAAGAGTGCGAAGAAAGAAGAAATAATTCTTACAACAATCAAAAGAGCTGTCACCCACACACCATATTGAATGGCAGTCGACAGAGGGATTCCTTTTTCCCGTAAACCGGATAGTATCTCGGGCATATCCAACCCAATCAACATAAACACCAATCCGTTCAGGATAAATACAAAACTTTCCCAAACACTATATCCTCTTACCCTGCTGGTACTGTTTAAAAAGACCAGGCGGTGGTTAGATAAATAAAGACCGCCAAACACAACTGCCAACACACCGGAGCTATGCAGGTGTTCGCCCACCCAGTACAAGATATATGGCTCTATCAGTGTAAAGGCAATATCGGACGGTGCATCAGTAGGCAATCTTTTGTGTGCCTGCATAAAAATCCAACCCAACGCCAACCCAATTACGGCCCCGCCAAAAACCATCCAGCTAAAACTGAAAGCAGCATCTTTCCATATAAACTGGCCAGTGGCCACGGCCACCATCGCAAAACGAAAGATGATCAACGAAGAGGCATCATTAAGCAAACTTTCCCCCTCTAAGATGGAAGCGGTAGACTTTTGCACTTTCACAAAATTCAAAATAGCGCCTGCACTTACTGCGTCTGGTGGTGATACTATTCCACCCAATAAAAAACCTAGCGCCAATGAAAAACCAGGAATGAAATAATTCGTAAAAATTGATACTGAAACCGCGGTAAAGAAAACCACTAAAAAGGCAAAACTTCCTATTATCCTGTACCACTTCTTAAGGTCTTTTAACGAGATAGACCAGGCAGCTTCAAACAGAAGAGGAGGCAGAAAAATAAAGAATATCATGTTCGGGTTTATGCGAATAACCGGCAAGCCAGGTATGAAGCTAATGCCTAACCCCGCCATCACCAATAAAATTGGATAAGCGACCTTTATTTTATTAGCCAGCATCTCTGTCAAAACAATGATGGCGATGAGTGCTAAAACAAATGGCAACGATTCGTGCATTTACCAAAAATAGCCATCAAATCTCACAGAAAAAAAACCTGCATATGTATCCATAAATACCTTGCTTAACCCTATTGGCGCAGCTATGTACGGCAGGCAAAATGTTTTGCACAACAACCGCGAACTTTTTGCAATTTTTCAAATGCCTCTTTGGCGAATCTTTTAGATGAATTGTTGCTCTTTGCTGGATTCGAATGACTGTACTTTCATTTTTACGTACAATCAAATGCGATGCGCAATTTTCTGCCATTCGCCGAACTGCGCAGGATGGAAATAATTTGTAGAAAAGATTTGACAAAAAAAAGCAGTTGTCCCTGATTCAAAAGACTATGTTTCGATATCCTTGTTTTGCCGAACGGAGATATGCACTACGGCTTTGTAGCAACCCCAAAACAATGGGAGTAACCGTCGTCGTCAGTAAGGAAGAATTCAGTCTGCCCATAATCTCTGTCGACGATGTCTGACACCTCGTATCCAAGTTGCTTCAAGCGCTCCCTTGTCTCATAAATGTCAGCCGGCGCCCAGTAAAGCTGGATGCCATTATAGTCTTCTGGCTTGATCGGTGACCCTGCTCTCTGGTTGAGCCAGAAATACAGATGTTCGTCGTGAACCATGCAGCCGATCAGCCTGCCTTCAAGTCTTATTTCTCGGTCTACCGTAAGGCCAAGACCCTCAACCCAAAAGCGTAGACTTTTCTCAAGATCGGTGCTTGGAATCACTGGTATGCATGATTCAACTGTCCTAACCATGTTCTCTTGCATATTTTTTATGGATGTGCAGTTTAAATTTTCCTTTAAAATAATTAATTAATTTCGAATTCCGGGCTCTACCTTAAATAATTGTTGTACGAAGCCCGAGTAAAAGTCCAGGTTCTTGCTGCGGAGTGAAAGCCATATCCTTAACTATTTAAATGCTTTCCAATATTATACAAGAACCGAGTTGTTTACAAAAAGACGCGAAAATGACAATTAAGGGCTTGGAATGGCCAGACACATTTTTTTTTCAGACAGTAAAAATCGAATACCCCTTTCACAAGTGACAATTTATGAGTGTAATTGCATGACAATATTCAAAGACTTTAAATAGACTGCCACCAATGCTGCCTGGCATTATCGGTCGCTGGGGAACATTTTCTTGTCCCGGATTGAACGAAAATTCTTACAACAAAGAAGCACGAGTAATTTTCATTGGAAGCTGTTATATTCTTCTTCCGTCACTGGATGTAACCAAACCACTATTCCCTTTTGGGTATTCGGGTTAATTGCGACATGAGTAAAATGGCTGTCCGGAGTAGCGCCATGCCAATGTTCTACTGCTGGAAGAATTTTTACTATATCGCCTTTATGGAGCAATTGGATCGGTGTTCCTCTTTGTTGGAAATAACCGTTACCGTCTGTGCAGACCAGGATTTGTCCGCCGGGATGCGTATGCCAATTGTTTCTGCAACCGGGTTCAAACTCTACGTTGGCCATCTGACAATTGAAAATGTCTTCATTTGGCACTAACATTTTAACCCATGCCGTGCCAGTGAAATAATCAGACGGAGCTCTATCGCCTTTGGGAAAGATTGAATTTTTATTTTCAGACTTATTCATGTTTTCTATTTTTCTTGCTTCGGGCCAGCGCGTAATATATTTTCTCGGCTTAGGCCTATGCGAACAAAACAAATCAGTTTCTTTAAAAAGCAAACAAAGCCTTCAAGAATTTGGTTTTTTTACTCCCAGGGTTTCGCGGATGTATTTTTCAGGAGAGTGGATAATGTGCACAAGCAAAGTTGCGGGGCTTTTTTGTAAAATTACCGATCCTTTTTCCGGAGCGCCTTTTCTTACTGTTTCGTAGTCCACTTCATCTGTATCGGTCAATCATATTGGCCCCAAGATAGTATACTCAAGGTTTGATGCTTCAATTACATCGGCAGCTTATCCATAAGCCTTTAGAACGGGCTTTTAAGGGGGACCATAGATACCTATCAACCTGATGAAGATGATTTTTTTAACAGCTGCTTCTTTCAGATATTCCTGCAACCAGGTTCAAACATTACATTGCCTATCCCGTCAGCTTTTGTCTCATCCTTTGGAACTTAAATATTTACCCAAATTGCACCTGTAAAATAATCAGTCGAAGCCCTTTCTCCCAAAATAAAAATAGCGTTTTGATTTTTTGATATACCTACATGGCCCTATAACTGTTTACAGCCCTGTTGATTTTTCCATCATTTCTGTATACCGGGCACCCATTATTTTTACATGGGCAGAGGCTGTTTCAATTTCCCGAACTTCCGACGGTGTTAGTTGAATGGAAGCGGCACCATTATTTTCAGTCAACCGGTGCAATTTTGTTGTACCGGGTATAGGAACGATCCATGTTTTTTGTGCCAGCACCCAGGCTAGTGCAATTTGTGCAGAAGTGGCATTTCGTTTTGCCGCAAATTGAGCGAGCAAATCTAACAGCGCTTTGTTGGCGACACGCGCTTCTTCTGTGTATCTTGGCAGCACATTGCGAATATCCCCTTCACCAAACTTTGTGTTCTCATCAATTTTACCTGCTAAGAATCCTTTTCCAAGAGGGCTAAAAGCTACTAGGCCAATACCGAGTTCCTCTATAGTAGGAATTATCTCATTTTCATGCTGTCTTGTCCAAAGCGAATATTCGCTTTGTAATGCCGCAACAGGCTGCACAGCATGTGCACGACGGATAGTGTTTGCACCAGCTTCTGAAAGACCGAAGAATTTCACTTTACCTTCTTTGATTAAATCTTTCACTGTTCCGGCCACAACTTCAATTGGAACATGAGGGTCAACACGATGTTGATACAATAGGTCTATCACATCGGTCTTCAATCTTTTAAGCGAACCTTCAACCGCTTTTTTGATGTTTTCAGGGCTACTATCGATTCCGGTTTGTTTTCCATCCTGAAATTTAAAACCAAATTTGGTGGCAATCACGACCTTCTTTCGGAAAGGCGCTAGCGCTTCACCTACCAGCTCTTCATTATTATACGGCCCATATACTTCTGCTGTATCAAAAAAAGTGACTCCCTGCTCTACAGCTTTACTCATAAGAATCATCATATCTTTCTTCTCCGGGAATGGTGTATAAGAAAAAGTCATTCCCATGCAGCCAAGACCAATTGCGGAAACTTCTAGCCCGCTCTTTCCTAACTTACGTTTTTGCATAGTTTTATTTTTTTTTAAGAAAAGATATTTTGTTATCAATTGTTCATTGTTATTTTATTTTCATCTCAGGCACGATTGGGATTGTTTCAACCATTTCGAGCGATTTAACCATGTTCTTTGTGGCTGCTTTATATTTTAAAAACTGAGGCGTTTGCAAATGTGACTTGTAGGCATTTGTGCCTGCATATATTTCAAGGATGGTGATGTGTGTCGGATTATCTTTTTCTGAAACTGCATATAATGTGAGCACACCCGGCTCGATGCGCACCGAAGTTTCTATTTCCTCCTTAAGCAAACCCCTATATTTATCCAACTGGCCTGAATCAATTACAAGTTTTGCAAGCCGAACCTTTTGGCTTTTCTCTTGCGCAGAAACGTTTCCGTAAAAAATGAATGTCAGCATGCATGCAGTAAGTATTAGAAACAAACGATGTGGTAAAAGCATTGATGCTATTGTACTGTTAATTGCTTCTCTGATTAGTTCGTGCAGACAAAAAGGTGGTAAGCCTGTTCGGGTACCTGCAGCCGTAATTAATATTTGTCCTGGCGGCTGCCTGTGCCAATTGCTTCTTATTCCAGGTTCAAAATATACTGAAACGCTTTCAAGTTTTATGAATTTATCCATATTCAAAAATTTGCCAGTTCAAAATTAATACAAGAATTCCTCCCGTTTGCTATTTGCGTCGCTTATCAGTAATAATGGTAAGCAATTAAGTAATTTGTATAACAACCTGACAAAAATGGAAAGCGCTTTGCTGTTCATTAAAAATTAAACCATTGCCTTGTAAAAATATCGACAACGCTTCCATGAATTTCAATCTTTACTACTTGAATTTCAGGTATTTACTTCCATATATTCTGTTTACGAGTCGCCTGCTGCAAAATATTCCTTGGGCCATGACTTAGAGTGGGAGCTGCATTTCGCTTTAAAAAAATGATTTGGCTGATATTCCATCAGGATTGGCCATCCAATACACGCATATAGGAGACAAAGTTTGATTCTTCAACTTATTATTAATTTTGAACGGATAAACTGTTGTCGCGCGCTGATCATCATGGAGATAAAACTTTTACACAAAAATTGTGCGCTTTTTCAAGCTTGCTCAAATAGTAAACTAAACGTCGTACCCTCTCCAAGATTAGATTGTACGTCTGTATATGCTTTATGCGATTGAAGGATATTTAGCGTTGCAGCAAGTCCGAGACCAAAGCCATTTGCTTTGGAAGTATAGTAGGGTTCGAATATGCGTTGCAGGTTTTCCTCAGAGATTCCAATCCCATTATCCCTTATGATAACTTTATGGCAAGAATTCTCTTGTACTATGGAAACCCATATTTTGCCGCTATTTTCTTTAACAGCCTCTACTGCGTTGATGACAATATTTAGAAATGCCGTTTTTAATTTTTCAGCATCTCCAATAATATAAGCAGATTGATCAGGATAAGAAACCTGCAAATTGGTTTTTTTCAGGGATATCCTGTCAGAGGCCAGAACAATCGCATTATCCAGAATTGTTTGCAAAGAAATCTTCGATTCCTCGATTTCACCAAGAGTTGCTGAATCAAGTAATTGGGAGACCAGTACATTAATGCGGTTGAGATTGCGGTAAATGATTTCAGAAAATTCTTCTGCATGCGCATTAGCCAGCACAGGTTTGATCTCGTCCAGGCTCAGATAAATATTTGAAATCGGGTTTCTAACCTCGTGCGCAAGAGAGCGCAAAAAGAACTCACTTGATTTCAATTTTTCAATCTGCAATTTTGCTTTTTCTATTTTCTTCAGATTTGTTATATCATGAATGATCCCTTGGACATAAGGTTCATTCTTCTCATTTGTTTCGAGTGAAAGAGTTAACAGACAATTTCTTCTTACGCCCGTTTTAGCGATCATCAATATTTCCATATTTTCCGTCTCACCATTTTTTTTCAATTCATTCTCTACAATATTTTCTGATTTTTTTTGGGCAAACAATGCATATAAGCTCATGTTCTTCAATTCCTCGCCACTGTATTTGAATAATTCAGTCATGGCATGATTGCAAACTTTGAACGAAAGCGTTTCATCAGCAAGAAAAATAGCATCTTTTGATTTTTCAAAAACAGAATAGAATTTCCGTTCATTTGCGCGCAATGCTTTCAGGTATGCATTTCTTTCCAAAGCATAGCGGATGCAGCGCTCAATTTTCTCTGTACTCAATTCCGATTTGATGAGATAATCAACAGCTCCTTCTTTCATAGCTTGCATGTCCACATCTTTCCTGTTCAACCCGGTAAGGACGACAATTGGCTCTTCGCAGAAATGTTTCCGGGCCTCTTTCAATAATTCCAGTCCCGTTTTTTCGCCCAAAAGATAATCGACGAAGTAGATATCATATTTTGATTGGTAGATGTGTTCAAGTGCCTTGTCAAAATCATAACACCAATCAATAACAAATTCTTTATCCTGGATTTCCCTGACTAGTTCACTGATAAGAAAAAAATCCTGCTCATCGTCTTCTATTACCAGAACCCGGATTGGAGGCTGCAAAGTCGAAATGCTCGTTGCGTTAAATGCGTTCTTGGTTAGGTATTTTTTATTAAGCGACATGGTTTGTTGGTAATGAAATAATAAATGCTGAACCTTCTCCTTTTTTACTTCTTGCTGATATAAAGCCTTTGTGCTTTTCCACTATTTTTTTGCAGAGCGCAAGCCCGATGCCTGTTCCTTCAAATTCTGCTTGCGGATGTAGCCGTCGAAACATATCAAAAATCTCTTCGGCGTACTTCTGGTCAAAGCCGATACCGTTGTCCTCAATAAAAATCCGGCAATATTTGGATACATTTTCTTTATTCACACCTCCCCTGTTTTCATTTGTTGAATTGAAATCTGAATAAATTCGAATTGCTGGTGGGATATTTTGTTTGCTATACTTCAAAGCGTTGCTGATAAG
>DATMMJ010000511.1:0-2258 GCA_035569795.1 Puia sp.
TCTACCCATTAGTGTGGAGCAAGTATATTTGGATACCAAAGGCAAAAGGCAAAAAAGAAATTTTGTTGTAGATACCGATGAGGGCCCTCGAGCAGATACTTCTATTACGGCATTAAATAAACTAAAGCCCGTGTTTGCTGCTGGCGGCACGGTAACCGCTGGCAATTCGTCGCAGACCAGTGATGGCGCAGCTTTCGCTATTGTTATGAGTGAAAAGATGGTGCATGAATTGGGGCTCAAACCCATCGCCAGGCTAGTTGCTTGTGCAAGCGCCGGGGTGCACCCCCGCATTATGGGTATTGGCCCAGTAGAAGCTGTGCCCAAAGTGCTAAAGCAAGCAAATATGAGCCAATCGCAAATCGATCTGGTGGAATTGAACGAAGCATTCGCATCGCAATCACTTGCAGTGATACGGCAATTGGGACTAAACCCTGACATCGTAAATATCAATGGTGGCGCCATCGCCCTCGGGCATCCCTTGGGATGCACGGGATGCAAACTCACAATCCAGATAACACACGACATGAAGCGGTTGAATAAAAAATATGGCATCGTTACAGCGTGTGTAGGCGGTGGCCAGGGTATTGCGGGAATAATAGAAAATATCAATTAGCCAATTTTGGACAGCAACAGAAGGAATCTGGCATTGGAATGCTTCGTAAAGCAATCCGCTTTATTGTTTTCTGACTCCTATTACAAAATATTGTATCCTTTTTTTCTCGGCTGGTTTCCCTCCAAATCTGAATGCATTTACTTAAAAAGCCCTAATTTGCAACATCGTAGCAAATAGGCGTGTACAAAAATAATATTATACGAAGTTTTCTCGCAAGCATAATGCTAGCTGTTTTTGTTTTCAGCGTTACCCCGAAAATATTGCTGCATAATCTGGTCGCTGACCATAAGGACTCGCCAATAAAATCAAATCTTTCCGATAAGCATCAATTTTCAAAAGCTGTTTTCAATTGCAATTGCGATAACCTGGTTGTTGAATCACCTTTTGTAAATGACGTTTTACCTGTTTATTTAGCTGTTCAAAAGTTGTTTGTGCGACAGCAAACATTTTTCAGAAATAATTTCAGCTTTTTGCATCACTTCTATTTCGAGCTTCGCGGGCCGCCTCCTGCAAAATCCGCAGTCTGACCTATCTTGGCATCCACTCATTTTGTGATTTTTTTGCGTTGCAACGATTTCGTGGGGCATCTGCAATTTTGAACAGATAAAAAATATTTACATGAGCCCATTTATATACCGCAGCATTTTAGTTTCCATATTTACGTTGATTATTCACCATTGCGGATGGTCCGAACCAGACCACTCGGCAAAACGTGATACTAAACATTTTATCGACAGGGGATCACTTTCAGGAAAGATAACCGAAAAAGGGAAGGGCAGTGGAGTGCCCGGTACTTCGATATACATAGCCGACCTGAAACTGGGTGTGATAGCGGACTCCGGTGGAAATTATTCTTTCCATAATTTGCCGACAGGGACCTATCTTATCGAGGTACATTCCATTGGTTTTAAGACTTTGACTAGAAGCGTCAACATCAAAGGTTCAACTGTTGCAAATTTCGAATTGACGGATGAATACGTGGAAGAAAGCCCGGTGGTCGTTACGGGTTTATCAAAAGCTACTCAGATAAAAAGAAGTCCGGTGCCCATCATATCTGTAAGTCATGACTATATTGCCAGCAATATCAGCACCAATATTATTGATGCCATTGCAAAAGTGCCTGGCGTGAGTGCTGTAACGACTGGCCCAAATATATCTAAGCCATTTATCAGGGGGCTTGGATACAACAGGATATTAACTTTATACGATGGCGTGCGCCAGGAGGGGCAGCAATGGGGAGATGAGCATGGCATCGAGGTGGATCAATATGGAGTGGACAGGGTTGAAGTGGTAAAAGGTCCAGCCAGCCTGACGTACGGCTCCGACGCGCTCGCCGGTGTGGTAAACCTCATCCCTACGCCGCCGGCTCCAGAAGGGAAAATGGTTGGTGATATTATTACAGAATATCAAAGCAACAATCGGCTGTGGGGTGGTTCTGCGATGCTTGGCGCAACAAAAAATGGCTTTGAATGGTTGGGAAGGGTATCACACAAACAAGCTACAAATTATCAAAATAAAGTGGATGGCTGGGTGTACAATACGGCATTTGATGAAACAGATGCGAACATTGCATTGGGCCTTCATAAAAAATGGGGTTACTCTCATCTCAGCTTGTCCTTGGTGGATGACCTGCAGGAAATCCCTG
>DATMMJ010000512.1:0-8008 GCA_035569795.1 Puia sp.
TCATAAAAAAAAGTACGGAGCTGATGACGCTGATGCAAGACAGCCCTTATGATTTTTGTGTGTATCATTCGGACAAAGAATTAAAAGGATTATTGGGATTCAAACACAGGACATTTAACTCAACTGATCTTTTATATTTTATTGAATTCATAAAATCGCATTATACAAACGAGCATTCACTTGAGTCAGCTTTTACAAAATGGATGGACGCAAATGATGAGTCCATTGAACCTGGCCTGGTTGGTTTTTACCATTATTTTTTTTCGCTGCCCGACTCTCAGGCTAGAACGCGCAAGCATGTTTTTCAGCACATTTGATACCTCCTTCACGTTGATTCTCAATAGTATGCTTTTCTACTCGGTTTTTAGATGTACGACAGTAGATACCAATCATTATTCAAATCTTTTTATAAGTTTTAAGACAATATTTTTGCAAGAAAAAAATATTGGAATCCACAGAATTAAAGGAATTTTTAGACTTTAAAGTTAAAACATATAACAACCCCGATTTTATTGAATCTGACCCTATAGCGATACCACATCGCTATTTGTTAAAAGAAGATATTGAGATTGCGGGTTTACTGGTTGCAACAATTTCATGGGGAAACAGAAAAACTATCGTTCAGAATGGACATCGCATGATGGATTTGCTTGGAAATTCACCATACGATTTTGTTATTAACCATAAACAGAGTCATCTCCATAAAATTGAAGATTTCATACACCGAACTTTTAATGGCACGGACTTTAAATATTTTATTAACAGCTTAAAGAATATTTATAAGGCTCATGGCGGTATTGAAAATATTTTCAATAAATATGCAACAGCTGATTCTTTGCAACCTGCAATATTTCATTTTAAAACTGTTTTTTTTGAACTGACCCATCCATCAAGGACTATTAAACATATTCCAGACCCAAGCAACGGGTCAGCCGCGAAAAAACTCAATATGTATTTAAGGTGGATGATTCGGAATGATATGGCTGGGGTCGATTTTGGCATTTGGAAAAACATTTCACCAAGTATACTTTCATGTCCCTTGGATGTACATTCTGGAAATGTAGCAAGAAAATTGGGTCTACTTATGAGAAAGCAAAATGACGCAAAATCAGTTTTTGAACTTGATAGTAGACTTAGATTATTAGACAAGGATGACCCGGTTAAATATGACTTCGCTTTATTTGGTTTGGGAATATTTGAGAAATTTTAAGTCCTAAGATATTAATCTTTTATAATCCAGTTATTCCCAAATTCCGTTGTTTAAAAAATAATCAAGGGTACGCGTGGGCGTTTGGGCAGGCCAGATGGCTCAATTGAAACCGAAACAGAATTTTTGAAAAAAGAGCAAACCTTGAGAATATTAAAATCTCTAAAGAAGGGTCTAACCATCCGGGAAATTTGCAAGATTGCCGACTGCTCCAATAAAACCGTTATCAAGACAAAGAAGCTATCAGTTAAACACGGCGTGTAGGCTGATTAATGGGGATAATTTGAATATACTCTCTAAAGTATATCTACAATTGATGAAATGTTGGGGGAGTTATTGGCTATCAACAACTCCAAAATATTTTGCGTTTAAAGTCAATTACAGAAGGCCCACCTGAACAGCCCCCAATTTGCTTTGCCTCTTTGTCTCTTGCATTATGTCCGATAATCCATTTCCCAGACTTGGTATGTTTCATTATCATTCCTTGGTCAATAATATCACCTCTATTGCCTGTGAGATTTCCTTTGCCATTATGTATAATTTTTATACTGTCGCCTTTTATTATTACAGTACAAGTCGCACCCAAAGATTTTCCTTGCCACTCTGTAAAAGCTATTTTGTAGGTATACGTACCGTCTTTAGGGTTTTGGCTAAATGCCAAATTTGAACTGCTAAAAAACAATAGGCAGAAGAATAAATATTTCATGTCTAATGTTAGGTGAAGTTTAGATGATTATCCAACCTTCTTTATAAAAAGTCAACGAGGCTCCCTTAATAAAAGTCTCAATGTCGGTTTTATCTGTTGCATTTTGATTTGTCAATTCAATAAAACAAACAGTCGGATTAAGAAGAGTGTTACGATATAACCAAAAACGAAATCTCTTCTGTGTCGGTGAATGATTTAAAAATTTTAATTCTTCAAAGTTGAAGATTGTCAATCTATAATCACGGTTGCTAGGTCCGGCAATAATTGTCGGATAAAAAATACCGCTCGAAAAGATGTTTTTGAATTTCGTTGACGATGAGAATAAGAAGATATATTTTAAAAAGTCTTGTCATAGTCGAAGGTTGTTTGGCATGACCGCCAGCGTTCAAACCTTGGCGAATTGCGGGAAGCATCCGCCCGCATTTTGCTTAACCGTATCCCATGCATTCTTTAGGTTTAATTCTTATTTCAATGAATTCACTAACTCGAAATTACCCTCCCACCCGCCACATTCTTTCATCGCAATTAGTAGATATTTTTTTGCTTCGTCGAGACCTATAGCTACACCAAGAACATAAGCATTTGGCCACGGCTTTTTCTTTTCAGGCATTAAGTATTCAATATAATATTCATTTCCAAGACAATGAATTTTGACAAGCCAATCCGATTTCCAATCATCTTTTGCTTGAAGAACTAAATGATAATGTGAAGTCAAAGCCCAGATTTGTGTATTTAAAAATATGCCGTTCAACATTTTAATAAATGTCAACATATTATTGCCCATCTCTCTGCTAACAACATTTGTCGAATTATTTACTAATTCAATATAAACGTCTTGTATTGATTTACCTATAACATGTTTTGTGTTTACTGTAAGTGGCATAACACTTTAAAGGGTTTCATTACTGATACATTATTCAAAGTTTTATTTACTTTTATAGCGGCTTGCTGTTAATTTGCACACAACACTAATTTATGCTGTGCGGCGCACTGCCCAAAATCTTGCCACTATTCTAGTTCAATATTTTACTGTTATACATTTTGTATTGTCATTAGTGCAATTAATTCTTCCCTAATATCTATTTCTCCATAAATGGCGGTCTAAAGTAATTTGCGTACAAGTATTTGATATTGTGAAAATATGGTAATCTTGTAGATTCTGGTATAACAACCGACTTTTGGTGATTTTTGTAGCAGAATGTACTAATAAAGAGCTTGCGTGTAAATTCATTTACCCCCTTAATTACCCGTATTAACATGCTTTTGCGATGGATGGTAAGAAATGATAATAAAGGCGTTGATTTTGGCCTGTGGAAAAACATCTCTCCAGCACAACTGGTTTGTCCAGTAGACCTGCATGTATCAAGGTCGCTAAACGCTTTGGTTTTAAAGAGCGCAGGCCAAGTTGACTGGTGGAGCGCAATGCAGATTACTCACCAATCTGCGTACCTTAGACAAGAACGACCCCGCAAAATATGATTTTGCATTATTTGGACTCGGGGTGGTAGAGCATTATTGACGAGAAAAAAAAATTATTGATAATGGAAAATGAGGAATTGACTGTTGCCCTGAAAAAAGACTTGGAGATTGATCTTGCAGAAAAAATCTCTTTTGAGGAAATAAAACAAAAATTGACTGAATATATCAATCATCTTATCAGTCATGATTTTCAACAGTTGATTACGCTTTTGTATAGAGTGGATGTAAACGAGAACAAACTACGCGGCTTATTGAAAGAAAATCAACATTCCGATGCGGCGGAGATGATCGCCCAATTGATTTTGGAAAGGCAATTGCAAAAAATAAAATCGAGAAAAGAATTCTCCATAAAAAAGACTAAAGGCACCTCAGAAAAGGAATGGTAAAAGTTTTTCTCCTCTATACAAACCCCCAGCGCCAGAAAGAGTATTTGCGGGTAGTGCTAAACCCAAAGTAGCCTCCCCTTAGCAAAAAAGGGGTGCTATTTGAACATCAGTTCCTGCACTTTTTGTTTGTCTTCTTTTTCTTTTTTCAGGTTGAACATGGTACCAAACACCCTGTCCCAGATGGTAGTGCTGACGCCAAAGCCCCGATGATCATTCTTGTAATGATGGAGATGGTGGTTGCGCCACAGAGGTTTAAGCCATTTGAATGGTGGGTTCCACGCGTGAATGGCATAATGCATGCTACCATAGAGAAGATATCCGAGCATAAACCCCGGGAAAAACATGAAGGTATTTTTTTGGATGAACGCATACGTCAACATAAAAACGGTCGAAGAAAGAATAATGCTGGGAACAGGGGGCATAAACAGGCGCTCCCTGTCTCTAGGGTATTCATGGTGGTTGCCATGCATTACATATATAATTTTCCTGGAGCGCTCACTTTGCGCAATAAAATGAAAAATAAATCGGTGCATGATGTACTCAAAAAAAGTCCAGAAAGTGATTCCGGCAAAAAAAGTCGATGCTATTCTGAGAATGGAAAAATCAAGGGTTGCGTTGCTATAGTATAAAAAATAGACTATGAACGGAAGGTAAATGCCCCAGATCACCAGTGGGTGGGTTTTTGTGAGCATTTCCAGGTACTGGTTCCTAAATAGCTGTGCCTGGCCCTTGTTATGGATTTTTTCAAATTTCATTCTCTAAGAATTAGTAAAACAAAAATACGGATAACCATCCTATTTGCAGCATATGGGAATTCAAAATATTGCAATTGAATGACTTTACGTCACTGCGAGCAAAAATGGCACATTGATTTATTGCCTACTTTTATCGGCGATAAACTACGCTTTATGAAACTAGTTTCGTATATGGTTGACGGTCATGATCAATTGGCCATTTTGGTTGATGGACTGCTCTTTGATATGGAAACGATCCATCCTGACCTCCCAAGCAGCATAAATATGTTTTTAAATTATTGGGATGATTATGCAGCCGTGACAAAAGCAGGGGAAATTGCTATCCAGGAGGGGCATATTTCCAAAGAAAAGGGCATCCCCTATAATGCAGTGGACCTTATTGCGCCAGTCCCGTTTCCGCCTTCCTGCCGCGACGGGTATGCATTCTATCAGCATGTTGCCTCTGCCCGCAGAAACCGCGGGGCACTGATGATTGCTGAGTTTGAACAATTCCCCGTTTTTTATTTCACCAACCACCACAGTATACAGGGGCCCGGTGATATCAAATGCATGCCCGACCATTTTGAGAAATTGGATTTTGAACTTGAAGTGGCCATCGTGATCAGCAAGCATGGCCGCAATATCCGAGCAGAAGATGCTGGTGAGTATATCGCCGGTTTGATGATCATGAATGATGTAAGCGCAAGAAAATTGCAAATGGAAGAAATGCTGCTGAATCTTGGGCCTGCCAAAGGGAAAGATTTTGCAACTGCTGTTGGCCCGTGGTTGGTAACGCTAGATGAACTGGAGCCGTTCCAAACTCTTTGCAAGCAAGGACATATTGGCAATAGCTGGGATCTGCCAATGCAGTGCCGGGTGAATGGGAAGCAAGTAAGTGAAGCCAACCTGGCGGATATGGATTGGACCTTCGCAGAGATTATTGAACGTGCTTCTTACGGCGCTGATCTTTATGCTGGAGATATCATCGGTAGTGGTACAGCCGGCACGGGATGCTTTTTAGAATTAAATGGAACAGGCAAATTAAATGATCCGGGTTATGCGGAGCAATGGCTTCAGGCGGGCGACGAAATTGAAATGGAAATTGAGCATTTGGGTATTTTAAAAAATCGGGTTGTGAGAGAACCTACTGATTTTTCGATTCTGGCAAGGAAGAAAAAATTGGACAAATAAAAACCCTGGATTTTTAATGACTCCTAATAAAAAATGCTTTGCATCTTTAAACCAATACAAAATTATTTTCTGGAATGGATCGACTGCATTACCCCATGTCCGGAACAACTATGAGCTAAATGGAAATTGTTCTTTTGAGTTTTTGCAAAAATAAAAATGCCTCCTAGTTTCTGCTTACAAGCTGCTGTGGAATGGACGGATCAAAGACTTCCACCAAAGCTAATGCCCGCGAAAACAGTAGGACCCTGTAGGCCCCCAGATTAATCTTAGAATCTCAAGCCAAGTTAATTTACCTTTGCGCAAATTTTTTTTCGTATAACTATGGGCACACCACATTTATCTGAACAGGAAATCATCCGCCGGGAGAAATTAATCGAATTGCAAAAACTGGGGATTGATCCATATCCTGCTGCTTTATATCCCGTTTCCACCACAGCTGCATTTATAAAGGAGCATTATGCAGGAGATGAAAATAAAGCTGATTTTGAGCAGGTATGCCTTGCAGGCCGCATTATGGGCATCCGTGATATGGGCAAAGCGTCATTTGCTGTACTGCAGGACAGCAGCGGGAAAATTCAGCTTTATGTTAAACGCGACGAGATATGCAAAACGGAAGATAAAACCCTGTATGATACCGTGTGGAAACATTTGCTTGATATCGGCGATATCATTGGGGTCAAAGGGTACGTGTTTACCACAAAAACTGGCGAGACTTCCGTACATGTCAATGAGCTAACGCTTCTTGCAAAATCACTCAGGCCGTTGCCCATTGTAAAACAAAAAGAGGGAGAAACTTTTGATGCAGTCACGGATCCTGAATTCAGGTACAGACAACGCTATGCAGATTTGATCGTGAACCCACAGGTGAAAGAAACATTTGTCCTGCGCACAAAAATGATAAACGCGATGCGCACGTTTCTCAATGAGAACGGTGCCCTGGAAGTTGAAACGCCGGTTCTACAAACCATTCCAGGCGGCGCGGCAGCAAGGCCTTTTATAACGCACCACAACGCACTTGATGTCCCTTTTTATTTGCGTATTGCAAATGAGCTTTATCTGAAACGCCTTATTGTTGGCGGCTTTGATTGGGTGTATGAGTTCAGCAGGGATTTCCGCAATGAGGGGATGGATAGAACGCACAATCCTGAGTTTACCATTCTTGAGTGGTACACTGCGTATAAAGATTATTTCTGGATGATGGAAGTTACAGAACAGTTGCTTGAAAAAACTGCCTATGCTATTAACGGTTCCACAAAAGTAATTTTCGGTGACCAAGAGATTGACCTGAAATCTCCTTATAAGAGAATTAGCATTTTTGACGCTATTAGAGAACACACAGACATAGACGTGAGCAGTATGGACGAAACACTCCTGCGACATACATGCCAGCAGCTGCGCATTCATATAGACGAAACGATGGGCAAGGCAAAATTGATTGATGCCATTTTCTCCAGTACATGCGAAGAACATTTCATACAACCCACTTTTATTACAGACTATCCTATCGAGATGAGTCCCCTCACAAAAAAGCATCGCAGTAAACCCGGTCTGGTTGAGCGTTTCGAACTTATGATCAATGGTAAGGAAATTGCCAATGCGTATAGTGAGCTGAATGATCCCCTGGAACAGCGTGCCCGTTTTGAAGAGCAATCCAAATTAATGGAGCGCGGCGATGACGAAGCAATGTTTATTGATCATGATTTTCTGCGCGCCCTGGAATATGCGATGCCGCCGACGTCTGGTATCGGCATTGGTATTGACCGTTTGTGTATGCTGCTTACTAATCAGCCGTCGATCCAGGATGTTTTGTTCTTTCCACAAATGCGGCCAGAAAAAAATCTGGAATAAAAAATCAGGTCCCTCTGATAATTCAAAAAAAATTTAAGGGAATCTTCCCTCGCCTTTTAGTTTAGATGGATGCTGCCGGGGACAAAATATAATCGGCAAAGTGGCAAAGATTTTTTACATTAGGTGAAACAAAACGATAGCCATATGAATAATTCAACCATCTCCCGGACGGGCATTATTCTTTATGCCCTAGTCATAGGCTTTTTCGGAGTCAATCATTTTTTAAACAGGACAGGATTCCAGAACACCATCCCCTCATTTCTGCCTTATGGAGTTTTTTGGCTTTATCTCACTGGCGTTGCTTTGATTGCTGCCGCCATATCTTTTCTGGTAGGCTGGAAAACCAAGCTTGCCGGCTTGCTGCTGGCTGCCTTTTTGATCATCATTGTGCTCACGGTTCACTTGCCGGCGTATATAAACGGGTCAGCAAATGCAGCGCTGAGCGTGCCCCTAATCA
>DATMMJ010000513.1:0-3164 GCA_035569795.1 Puia sp.
CTTTTGCATGGGTGTTCCTAATGGACTTTAATAAATATTTCAAAAGAAAGGTTGTGGGCACACCGCTACAAAAGATGAGCAGGAAAGAGCATGTCATATTCTGGATGACCAAAGTATTTTATGCCCTGTTTTATATTGCAATCCCTGTGTTGGCTGTTGGCTGGAAATCATGGGCTATTGGTTTTGCGAGCATGCATATCATAATGGGCTTTACCCTCGCTATCGTCTTTCAACTGGCGCACGTGGTCGAGAATGCAGAGTTCGAATTTGCAACAGGCAGTGATGAATTGAAAATCGAGGATGAATGGGCTATCTATCAGGTAAGGACGACGGCTAATTTTGCGCCGAAAAATAAAATCATTTCATGGTTTGTCGGTGGGTTGAATTTTCAGGTGGAGCACCATTTGTTCCCACGCATAAGCCATGTGCATTATCCGGCTATCCGAAAAATTGTAAAGGAAACATGTGAGCAGTTTAATATCTCCTACAACGAATTTCCTACCATGGCAAAAGCAGTGGCTTCTCATTTCAGGATGATGAAGCAATTGGGAAGAAGACCGGTAGTGGTCACTAGCTAACAGGTCAATCGAAAAAAAAGACGATCTAAAAAATCCTGACTGCAGGGCCCATCACCCAGGGGTAAAATTATCTCGGCTTGTATTTTGTGTCTTCAAAAATCCTTTTTGCACTGGTTGTCATCAATTGCAGCGGAGTGACAGCTGGATTTTTTTCGGCATAAGATTTCACGATCTGCCACCCCACCCATTGGCCAATATTGCCAGGAGACTCTTCGGGCATACCTGCAGTGTTGGGGGAGTCGCCAATATAGTTCTTAATGATGTCAGGATCAATAGTATAAAGTTCGTTGTTTAATTGCAAAAAATAATTCCATATCAACCCTTCATTTTTTTTGCACCATTCCGTTTGTCTTTGACTGAAGCCTGTTATCAGGCTGTCCTCTGCCTCAGGCAAGAATTGGTTTACCAGGTACCAATATTTTCCCTTCTCAATCATTTGCTCAATCAAGGATTTATTACCACTTTTATCTGCAAACAAATCCTCACTCAACGCCCGCATGCAATTCACCGGAATGTAGGATGGCTCAAACCGGCGTGAAATATACGTTGGGTACATTTCCTGTCCCTGCATACTGGTGTAGAAAGAAAAATTTTTTCCGGCATATAGTTGTAGGCCGATAGCCAGTGTGTATTGCGTGATGGCAACTCCAGGCGCATCAAAAGGCCCAATGAATGTCACCACCTTTGGAGGTAGTTGGTATTTAGGGAAATAGTATTTCACCAGGCGGAAGCTTTGCTGCAATGCTTTTTCAAGCCAGTCCAATTTTTCAAATTTTTGGGCGATAGAGTCACGGGCCGGCCAGTATCTGGAAAGGAATTGGCGCGCAGCCAAAAACGCCATTTTGCTCGTATCACTTAAAGGCTCTGCGCCTAGAATGTTTGTTATGAAGTCATTGGTGAAATAAGGGAATTGCTGGTTAAGCTTATATAATCCGGGTACAATATTGGTAGAATCCAGAGAAAAGAATGCCTTATCAAAACGCTCTATACTAACGGTGATGGGTATGTTAGAAGTATCCGGGATGTATTTTTTATTCTTGCATGCGCTCACATAAAAAAGTATAAAAAGCGCGCCGATCATTTTCTTCATCATGAACAAACGTTGTTGGCCCGCAAATTAGTACTTATAAAGGCTTCCTCCATATATTCTATGCATTGGCGTAAATTTGCATTATGAAAATTTCGTTGGCACAGCAAAATTATCACATCGGCAATTTTGAACAGAACACTCAGAAAATTATTGATGCCATTCAAAGGGCAAAAAATGAAAATGCAGATTTGGTTGTGTTCTCCGAGCTTTCCGTATGCGGTTATCCACCAAGGGATTTTTTGGAGTTTGAAGATTTCATCACGGAGTGTTACCATGCCGTTGACAGGATAAAGCAGCATGCTGACACCATTGGAGTGATCGTGGGATGCCCGCAAAGAAATGTATTGCCTCAAGGTAAATACTTATTCAATGCAGCATGGCTGCTTTATGAAAAGGAAGTGAAAGGCATTGCACACAAAACCTGCTTGCCTACTTACGATGTATTTGATGAGTACCGTTATTTTGAACCCGGCTTTGATTGGAACGTGATTCATTTCAAGGGACTAAAAATTGCATTGACGATTTGCGAAGATATCTGGAACATGGGGGATAACCCCTTATACCGTAATGCCCCAATGGAAAAACTGGTTGAGCAAACCCCTGATTTGATGATAAATATTTCGGCGTCGCCCTTTGATTATGATCATGACGATGACAGAAAAGAAGTAATTAGGGCAAACGTGCTGAAATATAAGCTGCCGATGTTTTATTGTAATGCTGTTGGCTCACAAACGGAAATTGTTTTTGATGGCGGGAGTCTGGTATATGATGCAAGTGGCAATATTATTAAAGAGCTGAAATATTTTGAAGAAGATTTTGTGACGGTAGAGCTGTCACAGGTCTTAGGCCAGCAGTCACCTCAAAACGGCCAACGACTGCAGAGCGGTGAAAGGCGACCCTTTGATAAGGAAATGCGCGTATCCAAACAAAATGACACAGCAAAAATTATTGATTACCTGACGGCCGAAAATAATATTCATCAAATTTATGATGCATTGATCATGGGTATCCGCGATTACTTCAGCAAAATGGGTTTCATTAAAGCAATCCTCGGCAGCAGCGGTGGCATTGACAGCGCGGTTACATTAGCATTGGCCTCGAGGGCTTTGGGCAAAGATAACGTGAGGGCGATACTCATGCCGTCTCAGTACTCTTCCACCCATTCTGTGAGAGATGCAGAACAGCTGTCTAAAAACCTCGGCAATCATTTTGACGTCGTTCCGATAAAAACAATATACGATTCCTTTGTTTCTGCTTTAAGGCCTGTTTTTAAGGATTTGCCGTTTAGTTTGGCGGAAGAGAATATTCAAAGTCGCACGCGAGGAAATTTACTCATGGCGATCGCAAATAAATTTGATTACATATTGCTAAACACATCCAACAAAAGCGAGCTGGCAACAGGGTATGGCACGTTGTATGGGGATATGGCCGGGGGACTAAGCGTTTTAGGGGATGTCTATAAAATGCAGGTGTATGCACTGGCAAAATATATTAAT
>DATMMJ010000514.1:0-2172 GCA_035569795.1 Puia sp.
CAACTTGCCTTAGTACGCCCATGGAAGTGTATTTTATGTGGCAAAGATAACAACACGCATCAACCGAATCTGTTGAAAAAAATTTGAGTCAAAATCTTCTATATTTGCAATCCGCCAGGGGGGTTAGCTCAGTTGGCTAGAGCGCTTGCATGGCATGCAAGAGGTCGTCGGTTCGACCCCGATACTCTCCACAAATTATGGAAAAGGAATTCAGGGAAGAGAAACGCTTTGTCTGGCAAGATAATGTAGACAAAGTGTACAAATTTGTAATCCGCTATTCGGTTAGCATGGTTTCCAGGCTAAGGCAACATTTAATAGTTGAACATTTTCTTTAGTAGAAAAATCTCAAAAAAAAAAGAGCCTGTGGTAAAAATACCGATAAAATAGGAGAGGGTCACCTGCTATCCATATTTAAATGAAAAATTGGCAGTATTTAGCCGGATTTTTTATTAGATTTACGGCATGGGTTTCCCCTACAATACACTCACAGTTTAAATATAACACTATGAAATTTTTACTTTTTATTCTTTGGGCGATTCTAATTCCAAAAACAAATTCAAAACTGCCCACGGATTCCAACAGAGAATTGAAGACTATAAAAAATTACTCTGTATGCTTAACACAATTTGCCGCCGATGGCAATAGAGTGGGGGTATCCAATGCGTGTCCATATTGCATGAAGGGTACTATTACATGGCAAACGAAAGATTCTACGCAATTTCAAGTAGGTGCAAAAGGAACATCCAACGATAAGATATATGTAAAATTCCCTTCCGCGCCAAATAGTGGCAATATCACCCGCCAATGGAAATGTAATTGAATAACTTCAAACAACAAATTCAAAAGCTCTAGCTCCCTTAAAGGGTAAATTTGGCAACACAAAAAGAGAACCTGCCAAAGGCTGCTGGATCAATGCATCTTCGGCGAGACCAATTTTTGCTGAAGTAATATATAAATCAGTGAAATCTTCTCCCCCAAAAGTGCAGGAAGTAACTTTTGCTACGGGCATTTTTACAGAATAAAGCTTTTTACCGCTTTCGGGGTCCCATCTTGTAACTTGCCATCCATCCCAATGCGCGATCCATAGCATGCCTTCATTATCTATTGTCATACCGTCTGGAAAGCCCTCTTGTTTTGCGATTTTTATTATCGTTCGTTTATTACTGATATGCCCGCTCGGGTTATCGTAATCGTAGGCCACCACCCTGCGTGTCGGTGAATCTATATAATAAAATGTTTTGTAATCCGCGCTCCAAGCCATGCCGTTGGAAACGGTAACAGCCTTTATCTTTTTTGTTTGCTGTAAGTCCTTATGCATGGCATATAGATTGCCGGCACCCGGCATTTCGGAAAAAGCCATAGTGCCGGCCCAAAATCTTCCCGCTGGATCACATTTGCCTTCGTTGAAACGGTTGTTGGGGAGATGTGATTCCGGGTCAGCAATCATTTTTATTTCGCCCGTTTCCCGGTCAATAAAAGCAAAGCCATTTTGCAGGGCCGCGATAATGTTTCCATCCGTACAAAAAGCAAAGGAGCCAATCATTTGATGTACCTCCACTGCGTTGTGTTTTTTTTCTCCGGGCGAATATTGATGAATAAGACCATTCAAGATATCTATCCAGCAAATTGTTTTTCGTTTTGCATCCCACACCGGACCTTCTCCCAAAAGGCAGCGATGCTCAAGGACAACCTCTGGCTGCAATCCTTTTGTATATGTCATATCGGTGGTATTAAAATGGTGACGGACTGATGCACGTCCAGCCGCCATCAACAATGATGCTTTGCCCTGTTATGTGCTTTGCTTTGTCAGAAACCAGAAACAATGCAGTGTCTGCAATATCGGAAACGTATGCAGGCCTACCCATTGGAGTTATCTTTGACCAGATCCTTGAATATTCAGGATCACCAGATGTCCGTTCAGTTAATGTGGCACCAGGCGCAATTGTGTTGACATTGATTTTATATTGCGAAAGCTCAATCACTAGATTTTTTGCAAGCATTTCCAAGGCGGCTTTGCTCATGCCATAGGCTGCAAGATCCTTATGCGCCTGATGGCCGGTTACCGACGAAGTAAACAAGATGGATCCGCCCGAATGCTGCGTTTTCATTTGATTGGCTGCAGCCTGGGCAAGGAAAAAGGACCCAGCTAAATTCACCTGCATCACCCGGAAA
>DATMMJ010000515.1:0-2795 GCA_035569795.1 Puia sp.
AGCAGTTGTAGGCGTTGAAAAGCCACGGGCGATGCTTCCGTATACAGAAACCGACGGGGTAATCTTCTTTAAAATAGCCAGGCGGGGAGGTATTTTATTTTCAAAAGTTTGAGTCTGCATCGTCGGCGGGACAGTGGAAAGCCTTGAATTCTGGACTGAGGATTTGTTGTAACTCGCCCCTGCAGTGATAATCCATCCATGCGGAAATTTAATGTCAACTTGTGCGAAGATCATGTATTGCCAGATATTTGTTGCATCGTCGGTTTGTAGAGAGTCGCTTACGCCCAATTTATTTCTAAAATCTTTTGTGCTGAAGAACCCTTTTTGTGTTTCGCCGCCGAAATTGACTTGCACTGTTGTTTCCCTGATTTGTTTTTTAAACTGAAAAACACTGCGCCCGCCAAAGTGCGGCTCTTTCCTTATCTCATAAACCCGGATACCGGGGTTTATGAAATCGGTGTAAGCCCCATACACGGCAGTCGTGTTTTTCCAGTTGCTGTTAAAATCGTACTCATTGCTGAATCCTGCAATGAATGTTTTTTGATAGATGGCAGCCTTATTCTCCACAGCGCCAGCATTGGTTCCTGCATGTGGGCGCGCTTGTTGGGGGTTCGTATTGTACTCAGTCATGGTAAGGCCTCCAGGTGTCTGATAGTACAGGTCGCTGTAAAGCATGTATGCATGGATGGTTTGCTTATCATTTATCTTTAATTGGTTTTCCCAGGAAACAATATCGCGACGCATCTCGGATTGCTGACGATAGCCATCGCTGGACTGATGCGAGTAGTTGAAAATATTTTTATGCTCATCATTTCCCAGCCTGATATTGGCATTTAGATTACTGGTTGCAAAAGTCCCTATGGAATAATTCAGGTCAATGCCTTTTTCCCAGTGCACGGGCAAACTGTTGATAAGCATCGCACCGCCGATGCCTGCACCATAAAGGCTTCCCGCCGGGCCTTTGATGATTTCAACTGATTGAAAATTATAAAAGCTCAATTGGTTCAAATACGTGTTGCCGCCGGGGTCAGAAAGTGGGATTTCGTTGAAATATATTTTTACATCCCTGACTCCAAAAGGCGAGCGGAGGGAGGATCCTCGTATGTTAAGCCGGTACGATCCTGGCGAACGCTCCTCCATTCTTACTCCCGGATTTGCATTGAGCGCAGGTAAAATGCTCGTGTTATTGAAGCGGTTTAATTGTGCACTGCTAATCAGACTAACAGGTGCTGCCACTTCGGTCAGTTTACGGTTATGCTCATACGCTCTTACAGTTACTTCCTGCAATGTTTTTGATGAAGGAGTATCCGGGACTATTGTTGCATCAGGTATTTGGGAAAACAGAGGTAAAAAATACAGTAACAAGGCTGTTAATAAAGCAAGTTGCTTCATGTAGGCAAGATTTTGGTCCAGTGTTCGGGTGGTGAAGTTAGTAAAAAATATTTCGTTATCTTGACGACTTCAAACTAAAAGCCATTCCTGTAGTCCTCAAATGATCAAGCAACCAAAACTTAACTTGTTCGATTTTACCATGATTGTGGTAGGACTTGTAATTGGTATGGGTATTTTCAGAACGGCCTCTACCTCTGCCAAAGCTGCTAATGATCCGGCAATTTTTTTTACTGCTTGGATTGTAGGTGGATTGGTTGCTTTGTGCGGGGCTTTAACTTACGCGGAAATCGGTTCCAGGTATCCTGTAATGGGTGGCTACTACCGCATATTTTCTTACGCCTATCATCCTTCCATCGCATTTTCTATTAACTGTATCATACTAATTTCAAATGCTGCATCCTTGAGTGGCGTAGCGATCATTGGTGCTGGTTATTTTAGCCAGGTCTTATTCACCCATCCTGTATCTGATGTCGTCAAGGCACTCATCGCCATGTCAGCAATCGTACTTTTCTATTTTATCAATCTCAGAGGTTTGCGAATGAGTGCCAAGACTCAAAATGTTTTGATGGTAATCAAGATAAGTATGATATTGATGCTGATCGCTGCCTTATTTTTACCTGCAACTCATTTTAGTGGCAGAGCAACTGGGATTGTCCACCCTGCAAGCTGGATTGGGTATGCTAAAGCATTTGGCGTGGCCCTGATAGCAGTTTCATTTACGTATGGCGGGTACCAGCAAACAATCAATTTTGGGAGCGAGGTAGATAAGCCAGCAAAAAACATTCCCCGTGGTATTTTTTTCGGGATCACCATTATTATTTCGTTATATCTTTTGGTCAATTTTTCTTATTATAAGGTATTAGGTTTTGATGACCTGAAAGCTAAAAACGAGATTGCCAAAGTAGTAGCGGCAAAGCTATTTGGGGAAACGGGTGGCCTTATTTTTTCGGGCTTATTGTTTTTGTCTGTGCTGGCTTATGTAAATGCACTATTGATGAGCAACCCACGCGTAATGTGTGCGATGAGCGAAGACGGAGTTCTGCCAGGATTGTTTAAAAATAAGTCCGAAAAAAGAGGCGTTCTCACTATGTCACTCACAATATTTGCACTTACGTGTATCGTGATACTCTTTTTTGCAAACACATTTGATAAGATACTTAGCTTCAGCATTTTTCTGGATTGTTTTGGAATGGCTACTTCAGCCGGATCTATCTTTATGCTACGCAGAAAAACCAAACATTTGGATAACACAGGCATTTATTCTATGAAATTATACCCCTTGCTTCCACTGATATTTATTTCAGCTTATGTATTTGTAGGTGTCAGCATTGCAATTGACCAACCCATGACCGCATTAACCGGGATCATCGTGCTTTGCGCGTTTATGGCTATTTTTTTTATCA
>DATMMJ010000516.1:0-5413 GCA_035569795.1 Puia sp.
CGGATGCAAAAGGAAGAACGATCTATCAAGGTCCGAAGGGTGGAAGATACACGCTGACCGCAGCAGGCAATAAAGAGTACATTAAAAAGACTAATTAAATTAAACAAAGAATAGGATTATTTTTTATCTTCCTGTTTATTATGCGGCAGTAGCTCAGTTGGTAGAGCATCAGCTTCCCAAGCTGAGGGTCGAGAGTTCGAGCCTCTTTTGCCGCTCTCAAAAACCCGCGCTGGTCGCGGGTTTTGACTTCTTAAAAACTTACGGGGACATAATGGGTGCCAAAAATACATACTCTATCGTCAGGCAAAAGTCAACCGCGGGAAAGGCAAATGGTATGTTTTTTATTCTTATTGGATCCCGGAATAATTGAGAGCAGATTTCAATAAATAAAACAAACACCTTGGATTGGCGATATAAGCCACTAAAAAACACGATTGCTTCTTATTTCGGTATTTCAGCAGAGAGACTGGAGCCGATTAAAAAGAAACGCCTCTGAATTTATTGACATTTATCACTATTTTTTTCCAGCAAAAGTCATCGGAATCAGTGTGTTGTTAATTGCAATTTTATGTAGACGCAATCGACGCATTTTTATCATAAATAACTGGCGATGGAAACGACTAATAGATCACATATTGGACACGTAGCCCTTGTAACGGGTGCAGCCCAGGGTATCGGTCAGGCAATTGCAATTGCACTTGCCCAGCGTGGCGCCAAGGTTATAGCGACCGACATTTATGAGCCACTTGAGACGATATCAAAGATCGGTTCGACAGCACTTGCAATGCAACTTGACGTGACCAGTGAGAAAGACTGGCAATCTATACAAAGCAAATGCGCCGCTGAAGGTGGTGTGGACATCGTCGTCAATAATGCCGGTTATTTTCCCAATCGCATTATTGATCAATTGGACTTTACAATATGGCGTAAGACGATTAGCACAAATCTGGATTCTCATTTTCTCAGTGCAAAATATTTCTTGCCTTATATGAGAAAGATAAAATGGGGGCGATTTGTCGGGATATCTTCAAATATGGTTGGTCTGACAATAACAGGCATGAGCCATTACATTGCTTCAAAAATGGGAATTATCGGGTTCATGAGAGGTCTTGCCAATGATGTGGCAAACGATGGAATTACTGCAAATGCTGTGCTTCCAGGTCTAACCAATACGCTTGCAACAGCACCGCAGCCCGATGAGATGAAGCGTGCAACTTGGGAGCAACAAGCAATCAAACGGCTTGGCGAGCCTGAAGACATTACAGGCGCCGTTCTTTTTTTAACAAGTGATGATGCTGCATTCATAACCGGACAAGCAATTGTCGTCGACGGCGGTCAATACCGGGTAGGTTAATTTAAAAAGTAAAATCATTAACTTGAAATCAACAATAATGCTCCAACAAAAAATCCAGCTTCGATTTGACGACATACTGCGGCTTTATTGATTTAGATTAACAAACAAAAAGAAAGAAGCCCTTTGAAACAATCATAATCATCTCATCGGGGACGCTAACTCTAATTACAAAAACGAATCATGGAAACAAATCAAGTAAAAAAAGTAAGCAGAACTCATCCGGGGTTTAATAAAAACGCGGAGCCTTTCTTTAGCATCATTATGGACGGCCTCAAAGGTGAAGTAGACGGGGAGCATTTTTGGGATGCAGTAGCAGAGAATGCGGTATTTGAATTCCTCTATAACTTTCCAGGTTTTCCAAACAAGATCGAAGGACGAAAAGCTTACATGGATTGGTTTGCTGGATATACTAACGTTCTCCATGCAGCAGACAATTTGCGTATTTACAAATCTCAAACTCCAAACAATGTAGTCGTCTTGGAATACGCAGTACATGGCGTTGTTCCGCAAACAGAGAAAAAATATGATAACCGCTTTTGCTCTATAATTACGATCAAGGACAGAAAAATTGTGCACTGGCGCGATTATATGGACTCTCTTGCAGTAATGTTATCTTTCGAAAAAGATTGATCATTCTTTCAATCAAAATACAGCATGGCTTCAAAACATGAATGACTACATGTCATGCCATTTAATTGAGCAGAGTCGCCACAATAAAATTTTTATGAATAGTAAAATTGAAAAAACATTCTGAATTTCTTCAAAATGTTCTTTGTCTCCTATAACATGTCGTTGACAGGTAGCCTACACTTTTAAATTCGCTGCACTCTAGTTTACCGTCTCAGCAAGGTCAAAACGAGTTCCTTCCATTGCTGCAAGAAAAGCCTGAGGATTCCAGTATTCCCGATAGTTTATAACGAGACCATTGCGATATGTTGCGAAAGTCGCATAGCTCATTTCGTACGGATTACCGTTAGCAACCACTTTACCCGTTACACTCCACTCTACTATCACCATGTTTTCGTCATCTGTCTCGTATATCTTCGATTTAGTTATTGCATGAATATCTATGAAACTGGGATAGTTGCGCAGATACTCATAAAGTGGCACCCTGCCTTCGATTCTTGCAGGCGAACCCGGAGGAGCGAAAGGAAATTCAGCTACGACGTTTTCATCGCATGCGTCTGTCCAGCCTTCCATGTCTTTAGCGAGGAATTTATCTAAACTGTTGCGGAAGAGTTGAACTGCTGTTTGATTGTTGTCCATTTTGATTTGTTTTAATTTTTATGTTCTAAGTATTGATTATAATTTAAGCTTTCAGGTATGGCGAAGGCAACGATTGATTTCAAGTAGGCGGAATATTGCCGTATTTGCCATCGTAGTAGTCATTGTATGCTTGTGTAATTTCATGAGGGCTGTTCATGACAAAGCCATCCTCGTGTACTAAGGGTTCACTCAAGGCTTTCCCACCAAATAAAATGATGTCGGTGGAAAGATCCCCCGAGCTTTCTATTTCGATTATCTTTCCAGAAGAACTGAACAAGATGAATTCGCCCCTCTGACATGGTAACTCGTTTATTACCGCGTTATTGGTCGGCAGAAATGCAGCATATTCCTGGTCCTCGCCCGTCATCATAGAAAATGTCTGCGCTGGAGCGATGTGAATGTGATACAAACACTGCTTTGAATATGACGGGAGCTGGGCTTGTACGTTGCCATAGTTTCCACACAGTATTCTGATCCATCCCGCGTTTTTGCTAAGTGTTACTTTTGGAATTTCATTATTGCAAAATGATAAACATGCCGGCGGCTGCGATTTTTGTTTTGAAGGAAGATTAATCCAGGCGCGTATGATCGATATAGCTGCTTCACCATTTTTGAATTCAGGTTTGATAGCTTGATCACAAACGATTCCAAAGCCCGCATTTAGCCACTGCATGCATCCCGAGGCCAAACTTGCATAATTTCCTTTGCTATCTATATGCTCAATCTTACCCTTGATGATATAAGTCAGTGTGATGGCGCCCCGACGAGGAACCGGAAATTTGCCAAGCATATCCTTGGCAGATTTATTTTGTGACTGTCTCCATGAGGAAATATGATCCACTAAGATGAAAGGGCCAACAGAGCGTACGTATTTAGTAGGTAAAACCTGCTGCACCTCTACATCATTGATCCATGTAAGCTGATTCGGCAGACTGGTTCGAACATTTTTTTTCATTGCATTACCTTTCGCCAAACAATGTTTTTTACACTGCTAAATTGCGCGTGGCAAATACCCAAAAGCAATGACAAATAACATTTAAGAACGGTGATAAAGGTCATCGAAAATGAAGCGGATGTGCTACTTCTTCACGCCGCGTGTTCGAATACGACTGAGCGTTTCCCGGTTGACGCCAAGATAGGATGCGATGATATGCTGGGGAAAGCGTTGCAAAAATTCAGGGTAGCTTTTTTCGAGATCAAGGAAGCGTTCTTCGGTCGATAAGCTAATGGCTGCGTTCAATCTGCGCTGGGCGGCAATCGCAAAATTCAAATCCACATTCCTTAGCCACTCCGAGAGAGTCGGTATCCGGTTTATTAAATCTGTAAACGCCGCCCCTGTAATCAAAAGGCACTCGGTATCTTCCCAGGTGTCGATGAAATATGTAGAAGGAGTCTGTTTCATAAGACTCTCGCGGTCAGTGGCCCACCAATTCTCGATGTACAGCCTAGTTATATGCTCTTCGCCTTTGTCGTCAACAGAATATTGACGCATAGCCCCACGGACAATGAAAGCTGTATGCTTGCATACCTCGCCTTCTTGCAACAAATACTGTCTTTTTCTTAATTTTTTGGGGATGAAAGTACTTTCTATAGTCATCACGTCATCCTCCGAAAGAGGCGTATTCGCCTGACTGTTGAAATATTTGATAAGGGCTTGGTGCATGGATGTAAAAGCTGAAACAAATATATACAGATTTTTTTATGCTCCGGCCTCGACTAAAAACCAATCAGCAACTGGAATACGCTACAACAAATTCTTTGGGAAAATGGGTATCCTTTCAGCGCAAATGACATTTGTCAACGGAATTCCGCAGCAAAAGTCATTGGGAACCGGTGCGGCTGCGAGAGAACTTAGCACTGAAATTATCAACATGACATTTATCGTCAATTAAAAATCAGGAACAATGAAAAAAATAATCGTAATCATCGCAGCGGTCATCTTAACTATTGCATGCACTGCTCAGTCCAGCAGCCAGTTTATCGGAGCTGATTTGATCGTATTCAACGCAAAAATCACCACCGAAAGTCTCTCCCTCCCGCAAGCCTCAGCGCTCGCCGTAAAAAGAGGCAAGATTTATGCCGTAGGTACTGACGCCGATATACTCAAGCTAAAAGATAACAATACCAAACTGATTGATGCTAACGGAAGGAGGTTGATACCTGGCTTGAATGATGCCCACACCCACGTGCTGAGTGAAAGAAGTTTCAATTATAATGTCAGGTGGGAAGGAGTACCCACGCTTCAGCGAGCATTGGCGATGCTGAGCGAGCAAGCAAAACGAACTCCTGAAGGCCAATGGGTAAAGGTAATCGGTGGTTGGTCACCTTATCAGTTCAAAGAAAACCGGTTTCCCACGATGGAGGAGCTTAAAAAAGCTGTTCCAGACAGACCATTGATCGTGCAGTATGCCTATAACCGGGCTTATTTAAATGAGTTAGCCATGAAAGCATTCGGTGTGGGGACTGACAAGTTCCCAGGGATGCCGGGCACCGAATTTGAAAAAGACAAAGGCGGACATTACACTGGTATCGTGCATAGTTACACATTCACCTTTATTGCATTAGAATTCATGGTGCCTCAAGCATCCTTTGAAGAACAGGTGAGTTCGTTGACTAACGTAATTTATGACTTGAATCGTTTTGGCGTCACCACCGCCCTTGATGCCGCCGCTGCAAGTGGGTACTCACAAGGGCACGCGCCTATAGAGTTTTTGGCAAAGGAAAATAGGCTGAACATACGATTCCCCTTTATTGATATTCAATTTGGCGATGTGAGCAGTGCTACTATGGTAG
>DATMMJ010000517.1:0-2820 GCA_035569795.1 Puia sp.
TCAAACCGGATACAACTATTGCCACCGGGATACACCACGAAGCAATCGCCTGCCGGCCAAAGCGTGTGCCGGGCATCCCTTGCAGGGTCTGCAGGCCAAGCGTCATAAGCCCAACGCAAAAAACCATTATACTTATGCGCAGCAGAATACCAACCCAACCACCTGCCTTCTACGGGAGGTGAGAAGACAAAATCATTGGGCTTTGGGGGATTACAACAAATATAATAGGTTGACGTAAATCCCCTGGCAGACCTGTTGTTTACTTGCGTGACATCCGGCTCTTTGCCGTAAAGAAAACAGTAATCATTAAGGAGTGTATCTAATTCGGAGTGCCAGTCGCCTGCATAAGTGATCTTCCATTTTTTTGAATGCGCCCTGATAACCTTAATAGCAGCGAGTGTTTGCTCCAGCGTATTTTCATTTATACCGAGATATGTTTTGTCAAACCAACCTTTTCGCTGCAGGTGTATTCGAAGATCGCTGAGGAAAGCATTCCATGCTTCGCTGAATGCTCGTGAACCCGGAGTCCATTCTTCATAAATAAAATTTCCTGTCTTTTCGTCCCGGTAACGAAAGCGATCACCCCAGGGAACCGGCGTATAAATTGTAATTGCTTTATCAATTCCGGCTTGCATCGCAAGTTGCACGTACTCGTCAAAAATATGATAGTCAAATTTCCAAGAACCATTTTTCCCTTTGGTCCACTGAATCATTGTTTCTTCGAGCCAATAGGAGTTGTCCGCCCAAGGAGAATGCACTGCGTACGTGGTTATGTATTTTCCACCTGCTCCGGCATACAATGCGAGGTGTTTTCTCAGTAAAGTTTTATGCTCCTCAGACCATGGCTCCACTTGATTCTGCCATGCGATTGCCCAAGGATTCTGCCAGAGGTCAAGTGAGTGTTTCCAATCATGGGGTTTAGGTAATAATTGTTTTTGAACCCTTATTGTTACCTGTAAAGGGGCATTGTATTTTTCCGATTGTATTTCCAGCATTCCATGATAAACACCGGCCTGGATATTAGAAGGGATATCAATAGATAGCCATACGGGCCTCACCGTCCTTGCCGGTACATCGAACCGGTCAAAGGTTTCAAACCTGTCTGGCATTAGATAGACATTTTTATATGGCGAGGCGTCGCAGGTTACGTCGTGGGCATTGTATGGGTAGTTTGAAATAACATACCTTACCATGTGCAACTGTATATTCTTTTTGGGTATAGCCAGTCCAGTTGAATTGACCAGCCCTTTCAATACAAATCTTACTTGCTTTAGTGTGTCTAGAGACCATACTAAGATTTGGATATTTAAACGTTCTCCTTTCCAGCCCGTTTGTTCCCAGGCTGATGTCTGTTTCACATCTGGCACTTCCGTTCTAAAGTAAGCCTCGTCGGTGGATGCAAAGGACACGTGCAATCCCCTTTCCTGATTGACCCAGCGGGCAGGTTCTGTTGCACTGTCAAGAGTATATTCCGACTGATAATGTTCTTTCGCAGCAGGCAGTTTTGCAAGTTCAATCCCACCCCGATGATCCTGACCTGCAACGATCAATGCACAGCAATTACAGATTAAAAATACAATCTCTATTTTTTTCATGTCGTAGCGTATTTAAAAAGCGAAAGTAAATTCTTCCACTGCATCTTTAGTAAATTCTTTCAAAAAATTCATGAGTTCCGCAATCACGGTACTTAAAAAGATGACCAAAATAAATACAGATAAAGGATCTTCCTTTTTTGGTTCTATGTGCCAACATTTGTCCGTGGAGACAAAGCTCCGTGGTTTACCATATGATTTTAAATGCAGACTGCTAGGAGTGTAAGAGGGTATTTTTTTATCGTCCAGACAAAACAGAAAGCTAGAGTATTCATGTAACTAAATATTTTCAATTTGCTTTAGGAGCCCAATAATTTCCTGAAATGATAATCATGCAATACATTTTGATCGTGTTATCATAAGAATCATATTTTTTGTAGTCTCTCGTATTCATAAAATCCCACAATTTATTTAACCAATCCTGATTGCTTGAATCTATCATGGCTGAAACAGCAAAAGGAGCCAGGAAAGCCAATGCATCAAAATTTTCAAAATCGGGATGTGATCCTAAATATTTGCCATTCAACCTGTACCCGGGTGCAATATGATTTGGAAAACCCATGGTATTTGAAATAATCCAATTATTCATTAAATCTAAAAGATTTTTAGACCGGGTATCTCCATTCAGAATATAATCAGAGGCCAGCCTCCAAGGTACTCGGCATGCGTTATAACTATATGCATTTTGTTTGGTTTTTTCATAAAGCACATTTCTTTCGGTCGGCATCGGATTGTCGGTATTTACATTTTCAATAACATCGGGAATTAAGCCCGTAACCTGACTATATTTTTTTTGAATTTTTTCAAACATTTTATAATTTTTATCAATAACCTTTTCCCACAATATTGATTCTTCTTGATTGATAGCTGCAAATACTTTGAATTTTTCGGGCATGAAATCAGACGAGCGTTCGTAATAATAATGATTTACCCCTGACTTGTCTTTATCTTCCGGAGCAAGTAAAAGAGTATAGCTATCTACATTCATTTCATTTGTGCAAACTGCTGACAAAATCTTTTCCGCTTCATCCAAATAATTGATTGCACCTTTGCTGCCCCATTGAGAATTAGCCAGCAGTAATGAGTACGCAATATCCATATCTCCATCGGGCGCAGCGCTTGCACTATCCATATCAACGAATCCCCTATTCTGCTTCCATGCCATTAAATTGTTGCTTTTATTGCTAGGATGAGCTTTCGCATATCTAAAAAGACCATTAAAAATTTG
>DATMMJ010000518.1:0-6681 GCA_035569795.1 Puia sp.
TGCCGTTTGCTTCAGGTCCCTGCAAGCTTACAAAGATGTGTTCATTTTGTTTCAGTTTTGACGTGATCGCATTTATTTCTTCCAGCTTTATACCCGGTAATAATGTTTTGTAATAATCATATTCTTTGGCTATCCCCGGAATGGGCTCTTTTTGCAAGAAATTCCTTATGTATTCCTCTACAAAATTTGAGCTCTCTGTTTTATCCCTGTTGTTGTACAATTGCTCAAAGCTTGCAAGCAATTGTTTTTTCCCTCTTTCCAGTTCTGCTTGTTTGTAGCCATATTTTATTACTCTCTCCACTTCAGTAAGCAAAGCCTTTAAGGTCTCATCCGGTCCGTCTTTGGAAGCTACAGCAAATGCAGTGAAACCCTCGTAGCCCCTTGCATAGCTATTGAAACTTGCACTTGCAAATAAAAAAGGAGGCTTGCTGCTATGAGTCAACTCATTCAACCTCTGGTTTAATAGGGAGGTGAATAGTTCTTTCAAAAGATCTTCTCTGTAGTCAGCTATGGTTTCGGCAACTTTTGAGGCTATGAAAGGATAGTCGACCTCGACAGAGAAATTTGTAGCTTCTTTATCAGTTACAACAAGCGCCTGATTTTTTTGCCTTGCTGGAACTTTTGCAATGCTGCGGGGGCGTTCGGTCGCCGGGTTTTTCAAACCGCTGAAATACGCTTTTACCAATTTTTCTGTTGCAGCAACATCAATATCCCCAACAATTATTACGGCCTCCAGATCGGGCCTGTAATATTGTTTATAAAATCTCTTAACCACTTCATATTTGGCGTTCTTAATAATGCTGTCTTTGCCAATTGGCAATCGCTCCGCATATTTGGAGCCCTCATATTGCACTGGATAAATTTTTCTGAACATGCGATCATCGGCGCCTTTGCCCAACCTGCTTTCCTCCAGTACCACTCCACGCTCCCCATCAATCTGATCAGCATCAAAGGAAAGACCGCTCGCCCAATCCTGCAGCACCGTTAACCCTTTACGCAAATTGCTTGTATCGCTTAATGGTATGGGTAGTATATAGACTGTTTCATCAAATGCAGTATAAGCATTCAGGTCCGCACCAAATTGAACCCCGATGCTTTGCAAAAAACTCACCAGCTCATTTTTCTTAAAATGCTTAGAGCCATTAAAAGCCATATGCTCTGTGAAATGAGCAAGTCCTTGCTGATCGGCATCTTCCAAAATAGAGCCCGCATTCACGACCAACCTCATTTCCGCTTTAGATTCAGGCTTTTTATTCCGCCTGAGGTAATAGGTCAGGCCGTTATTAAGTTTGCCAATTTTCACGTCCGGGTCCACAGGCAGTCTTTCGGTGAGATTTGTTTGCGAAAAAACTGATTCATGAAAAAACAGACTTGCAAAAAAAAGAATGAAAAAAGAACAACCGTTGAAAATATTCTTCATAAAAAAGTTTTATGCGCAAATATAACTGTGATTAGTAGCTGAAAAATAATGATCTGTTAAATGATTCAAAAATAATTTGTGCGCTGCATCCCTAACAGCTAGCATTTCGTACATCCATTCAGAGAGAGAGTGTGTGTGAACAGCAGTTTCGATATCCATCCCATCTGTAGCAGTACTTGCGTTTCCGGGTGGGCGCCGTAACTCTCAAAACCATCAGGATCTGCGTGCAGCGCAGGCCCGGGTTACTAAGGCTACTGCTGGTATCTCAAATCCTTCCACCTTTAGCGTTCAATTTCCCTCCTGCAGGACGTCTTCTTGCCCGTGATAAAATGTACCTGGAGCTCTTCAACCGGCCATATTAACGAACCACGCATTAAAATCGGTCCTATGTTACATGCTTGTGTATCCGTAATTTAATTTGAACTGGGAGGAATTCACTAAGAAGATCATGATTTCATTTTACCAGATGCCCAAGGGCTAAACAGAGCATTGTACTAAAGACAACAGCGTAAGAGTCTATATCAAATTTTTGTCTGAAAAAGCCCATTTCCTATTTTACAGATATCCCTATAATAAAATCGATCAACTGCAAATTCATCCATTTATATTCCTTTGCAAGTTGCTCCGTGTATTGCGGATTGCTCATTAGATGAAATGCATTAGTTTTGCTGCAATTTTTTACTTTAATACAATTTCATAGACTATGGCTGATATTTTCGAAAAATTGATTTCACATTATGGCCCAATCGGACAGCATCGTACGCAGGCACATGGCTATTTCACCTTTCCAAAATTAGAAGGGGAGATTGGAAGCCACATGAAATTTCGAGGAAAGGCAATGATAGTGTGGAGCCTGAATAATTATCTTGGACTAGCCAACCACCCGGAAGTAAGAAAAGCAGATGCAGATGCTGCAAAACAATATGGCCTGGCTTCTCCTATGGGCGCCCGCATGATGAGTGGCAACAGCAATTATCATGAACAATTAGAAAAGGAATTAGCAGAATTTGTGAGGAAAGAGGATGCTGCGTTATTGAATTATGGCTATCAGGGCATGGTCAGCATCATTGATGTGCTTTGTAGCCGCCATGATGTGGTAGTATATGACGCAGAATCGCACGCCTGTATCATTGATGGCCTCAGGCTGCACCCCGGGCATCGCTATGTTTACAAACATAATGATGTAGAGGATTGTGAAAAACAATTGCAACGTGCAGCAGTGCTTATTGAAAAACAGAATGCGGGCGGCATATTAGTCATTACCGAAGGCGTATTTGGAATGGCGGGTGATCAGGGGAAATTAAAAGAAATTGCTGCGCTAAAAAATAAATATCAGTTCCGTTTGCTGGTCGATGATGCTCACGGCTTTGGTACCCTGGGTAGTACAGGAGCTGGTGCCGGCGAGGAGCAGGAAGTACAGGATGAGATTGACCTGTATTTTTCTACGTTCGCAAAATCGATGGCATCCATTGGAGCATTCGTTGCCGGAGACAAAACAATTATTGACTACATACGCTACAATATTCGCAGCCAGATATTCGCTAAGAGCCTCCCCATGCCATTTGTACTTGGCAACCTTAAACGTCTTGAGTTGCTCCGCAACCATCCTGAACTGAAAAACAAGTTGTGGGATAAAGCCCGCAAGTTGCAAACTGGTCTAAAAGAAAAAGGATTTGATATTGGTAAAACAGATTCAGTTGTTACACCGGTGTATATGAAAGGAGATGTGCCTGAAGCAACTGCCATGGTGATGGACCTGCGCGAGAATTATGGCATCTTCTGTTCAATAGTTGTTTACCCGGTAATCCCAAAAGGCCACATCATTTATCGTCTCATACCGACTGCCGTACATACAGACCAGGACATCCAAAAAACGCTCCATGCTTTTGAAGAGACCAAGAAAAAATTAGATGCCGGAGTATATAGAGTCGAAGCTATCCCACATATGGCAGAATGATATGGGTGAAAATCATTAGACATAATCCTTGCATCTTAGCAGGGATTTTTTTTTGGACGAAGGACTAATAAAAAGCCCCCCTTACGGGAGGCTGCACTAATCAAATACCATTAACCATTAAACCTTATCCTATGAAAAACCAAAGGTAAGAGATTAGGGTTGAAACAATAGTTGCATAGCACACTTTTTTTTATCCAAAAACCACAAAATTGATTTCAATCAAGCGTGCAAATGACACTTATTCTACGCAAACGATTGCATTACCAGCTGGACTTAAAATTCTTTTGATAGTCTTCAAAGGAGAACTTGTTGTAAATGCCTTCACCAAAATATTTGGCGATGAGTTCAAAATCTTTTGTTTCAAGATATCCCGCAATTGCCTGCGGCTCTCCGCCATCTGGGGGAATTATAATGGTTGTCGGAAACTCCAGCCGACCTTTGGTGATATAAACCGAAAACTCGTTGGCGCGGTATGATGAATTATAATTATATGATTTACCGTCCCAAATTATCTCCTTCTTTGTTTCTGCATTCAACCGGACAGCATAAAATTTATCTCCGAGGTATGCGGCTACATTTTCATTGGAGTAAGTTTTCTTATCCATCACTTTGCACCATCCGCACCAGTCTGTATAAAGATCGATCAATACAGGTCGTTTCTGTATTTTAAGATTGGTTACCACGTCCTCAATGGCGATCCATTTCACTTTATTGAATGCCCGTACGGGCGCGTGAGCAGTTAAAAAGAAAAATATCATTACCGATAAAAAAGTAAGCTTAACTTTTTGCATTGTATTTTTGCTTGATTGTTAACATGGATATCCAATCACTGAACGCATTTCAATAATTGAAAGTATATAGAAAGTGATATAGTTTTTGCAGAAGATTTTTTTGGTTAACGGAATCTGATATGATAAAACGACTCCCATGCGCAAAATTGCCGTAGCGATAACCGGGGCCAGCGGTTCAATTTATGCAAAGCTAATATTAGATAAATTGCTCACGATAAACGAGCAGTGGAAGGAATTGTCTGTAGTGATGACCGAGAACGCAAAAGAAGTTTGGAGAACGGAACTCGATAATGAGTCCTTTCAAAGCTATCCTGTCCATTTTTTTTCCCCCCAGGATTTTTCGGCGCCGTTTGCATCTGGTTCGGGTCAATATGATACGATGATCATCATCCCGTGCTCCATGGGCACTTTGGGAAGAATTGCTACGGGTGTTTCCGACAGTCTTATCACCAGAGCAGCGGATGTTATGCTAAAAGAAAAAAGAAAACTGATATGTGTGGTGCGCGATACGCCTTACAATCTCATTCATATCCGCAATATGGAAACAGTGACACTCGCCGGAGGAGTTATTTGTCCCGCGACGCCTTCATTCTACAGCAGGCCAAAAACCATTGAGGAAGCGACATCTACTGTCGTTGACCGCGTGCTGGATATTGCCGGACTGGATATAAAAACTTTTCGCTGGGGAAAATGAAAACATTTCTGTCAGATATTTCGAAAGAGCTCCCCTGGAATAGACACTTTCAAATTGCAAACTGCATCTAGTTCCTCAAATCCACTTCTTCCACCCCTGGATATTTTGCTTTATTGAAAACAAAGAGATCATCGCTAATGGTGGCGTTGCCGCTTAATTTATCAACCGTCAGAATATCTTTGGCGCCATTTTTTTCCAGAGATTTTAAGCTGTATATCATCTTTGTTTTCTTATCAACATACAGATACACTTTGTAGAAATTCTTTGTCTTATCAACCGGCGTCAATTCAATCTCCTGAAGAGATTTTCCGCGCATTTTTACATCACTATTCAATTTGTACAAGAAATCTTTATCATAAAAATCTGTAAAAAACCTTTCCGGCGTGATCGTTTTGACTGTTGGGTCAACTTTATTAATAGTCACTTCATTTGTTGATTTATCATAAGTCCAGGAATTCTTACCGTCGCAAAAAATTTCCTGACCGGTGATACTAATATGATATTGCTGGCCCCGCACATAAACAGTCCCTTTCTTGCTGCCCTCCACTTTCCCGGCTGCATTTTGGATTTGCAGAGTGAAATCAGCTTGTATATTCTTAAATGATTTCATTTTTGCGCTTACCTGATCCAAAACTTTTTTTGCGTTTGGGTCATTTTGTCCAATGCTATTATTCTGCGCTTCGACCACTACCATCAACCCGCAAAAAACCAATAATGGAATAACTGTTTTCTTCATATCGCAATAATTAATAAATTGAACGCAACCGCAAATATATTGCAAACGACCCAAAGGCAAGGTTTTAGCGCTCCAAAGACGAGCGGATTAACTAAATCCTAACTAAGGCTTTGCAGGTGCTGTTCTAACTCCATCTCTGTTTTTATGATAACGTCTCTTGCTTTGCTCCCCTGGTTAGCACCTACTATGCCAGCAGCCTCTAGCTGATCCATCAAACGGCCTGCCCGATTATACCCTAGTTTCATACGACGCTGCAATAAGGATGTCGAGCCTACTTGATTTTGAACAATCAAACGAGCCGCATCTTCAAACAATGCATCGCGATCGGAAAGGTCAAATTCCTTTCCTTCCAATTCTTTTTCGTCAATGTATTCTGGCAGAAGGAAAGCCTGCGGATATCCTTGCTGCTCGCCAATAAATTCTGTAATGTCCTCCACTTCAGGTGTGTCAACAAATGCACACTGTAGCCGCGTTACCTCCCCGTTATAACTGATAAGCATGTCCCCCTTCCCGATTAACTGCTCAGCTCCACCCATGTCAAGGATCGTCCTGGAATCAATTTTAGAGGAAACCTTAAATGCTATGCGTGCAGGAAAATTTGCTTTGATGGTTCCCGTAATGATATTGACCGAAGGCCTCTGTGTAGCAATGATAAGATGTACACCCACGGCCCTGGCCAGCTGCGCAAGCCTTGCGATGGGCATCTCAATTTCCTTTCCAGCGGTCATTATCAGATCGGCAAATTCATCAATGACCAGGACAATAAAAGGTAAATACTGATGGCCTTTCTGCGGATTCAGTTTTCTCTTAATGAATTTATCGTTGTATTCTTTAATGTTCCTGGCTCCTGCTTCTTTCAACAAATCATACCGGTTATCCATTTCAATACACAGAGCATTCAATGTATAAATCACTTTTTTTGTGTCGGTGATGATCGCCTCTTCTTCGCCGGGAAGCTTTGCGAGAAAGTGTTTTTCAATCGTCCTGTATAAACTTAATTCTACTTTTTTAGGATCAACCAAAACAAGCTTTAACTGCGAAGGATGCTTTTTATACAAAAGGGAAACAAGAATAGCATTTATT